>CAJWLI010000018.1 GCA_913043075.1 uncultured Gammaproteobacteria bacterium | reverse complement strand
TCGATCGGCCATCAATTCTTAATAAAAAACAATAAACTTTAATTTTAGTTTTACCGATTCTTTTTTTAGGTTTGTCAAACTCCGTCCCTTCTAATCACCACAGGCTAATCAGGGGAAAAGTATGAATTTGCTGTTGCCATTTTTTATCGGGATCGCCTCTTTGCTTGTCGACAGTGAGTTGGCGCTAGCAAAAGAGCAAACGATAGAGGAAATCACCGTTGTAGGATCGCCCATTAGAGCGAGTCAACAGTCAGCGATTGAAGCAAAACGTAATGCTTCAAATATCCTAGAGGTTATTTCGGCAGACGCCATCGGAAGATTTCCCGATCAAAACCTAGCAGAATCTCTGTCTAGAGTCCCAGGATTAGCTGTAGAAAGGGATCAGGGACAGGCCCGATACCTAAATTTTAGGGGTGCCCCGCAAAGATACACTCCGATAGCCTTTGATGGTATTGATGTGCCTGGCGCAGAAAATGGTCGCATACCAAGGTTTGACAGCTTTCCTTCGACAATCACAAGTAGGGTAATTGCTCATAAGGCAATCACTCCGGACATGCCAGGTGGAGCGGTAGCGGGTTTGATAGATATTCAAACTTTTAATCCTTTAGATAAGGAAGGTTCACATTTTTCTGTTGAGGCAGGGATTGGTGAACAAGACCTTGGTGGGGGAGACGTACAGAGATTTAACGGAAGGTTTTCATTTTCGAACGATAGATTTGGGTTCGTGGGTTTTGCATCTCAAAATAGCAGAGATCAGGTTACCGACAATAGAGAGTATGGTTTAGATTTTTCTCAAGGTCCCGCCCAGATCGAAACAGTAGAATTTAGAAACTATATAGTCGAACGCGAAGACAGCGCTTACGGCGCCCGAATAGAATTCAGGCGGGAAGGAAGTTCTTTATCCCGAGCATTTTTTTCAACTCTCTATTCAGAATTTCTCGACAACGAGTCTAGGCACGATCATATCTTTGACCTTCTTGGTTCTACTGCCGAGGTCGGTTCTGCTGGAAACGGTTTGTTCTTAGGTGGTCAGCGGCTAGGGTATGGGGAATACGAAAACTCCACTTTTGTTAACACCCTCGGTGCGGACTTAGTCGCCGGGGATTGGGAGGTAGAAGTAAGGTATAACTATACCGAGACAGAAAACAAGACGTTCTTGCCAGTGCCGAACAGAGCAGCAGGATTCGCAGACGCGGGTGCTGGGTTGCCGCTAGCTGGAGCTTTCGATTTTTCCAACATGCAAGATCCATCCCTAACTTTAAGCAACCCAGCAACCGGAGCTCCTCTAAATGTCAGTGATATCCAATACGCTGCCACTCTAGCGTTTTTAGTTGATGAGAAAATGGAAAATGAAGTCAACAAATTCAAGGTAGACGCGTCTCTAGATACGGAACTGTTCAACAGATTTTCGACCCTAAAAGTTGGAATTCAGTACGAATCTAGAAGGGCAGATGGCTACCCTTTCACCTTCACGCTCGATTTCGGGTACGCTGGGTTCGTCGATTTAGAATCAAATGAAACTGGTGAACCCTGGGCCTCAGACTTTAATAACTCGGTTGGAGGTATTTACTTCGATAATCCAGCACTTACCAGGCTCTACGGCCAAGGCCGGGGAGGGTTTGATTTCGAGATTGACCCAGAGAATCTTGTGAGCATAGAAGAGGATATAACTGCACTGTATGCAATGGCCACCACAGAGTTTGCTTGGGGAAGTCTTACCTACGGCGTTCGTATCGAGATGACTGATTTTTCTTCCTCAGGGAACGTTGTGAATGCTGAAAACGATTCTGTTTTGTCTATTATCAGAGGCAAAGACTACGAAGACATCCTTCCTAGTATCCATGCTAACGTGGACCTAACAGATGATCTTAAGCTTCGAGCCTCTCTATCTACAGGTATCAGTCGCCCGACTTATGAAGAGGCAAGAGCTTCCATCAGTGTCTCGCCTATTAGCTTTGATGTCACTGGCGGTAATCCAGATCTCGATGCTGAATCCGCTTTAGGAATTGACCTATCATTAGAGTATTATTTTGCGCCGGGCAGCATATTTTCGGCAACCGCATTTACTCGCTCGATTGATAATGTTATTTACGCGGGCACAACAACTATTGAAGACGGATCGGTTTTGGCTCCCGGAATAATTGATCCCGGCACGAGCACGCGCTTAACTTCTTTCATAAACGGAAAAGATGGACAGTTAACCGGTCTTGAACTTTCCTTCACTGGCAGGGCCGACAATGTATTTCCAGCGCCTTTTGACGGCTTTGGCATAAGTGGTAATTTTACTGTCTTGGATGGGGAATTTGACACCATTGCAGGCAACACTTCTAGCCTACCGGGAACTTCCGATTTAATCTACGGAGGTTCAATCTTTTATGAAAAATACGGCCTTTCAGCAAGAATTAATTATCAGTTCAGGGACGCCTGGTTAACCACCACAGAAGACACCGGTGGAGGTCAGTACTGGGACGAGCAAGAGAGAGTTGATTTTTCGGTGCGTTATCTCCTGCCTCTTGGCGGAGAAGATCTGCAGGCTACCGTTTTTGCAAATCTCAACAACTTAACTGATTCCGTGGACGTTAGATATCGAGGAACTGCGGTCTCTCCAGATCAGGTCGAGGGATATGGCCGTCGTTATTTAATCGGAGTACGCATTGACTATTAGTTAAAAAGATCAACCCCACTCGCCGCCGTCTAGCAATTTAAATGCTCACGGCGGCGCTTTTTAATTTTTCTAGCCGCCTTAAATGTTAGATTAATCTGATCGGAATGAATTGCTTGGAAAAAAGATGTTTGCTAACCGATCAGAGATTTGCCTCGAAGATTTTCTTCGAAATGCTTTTTCATTTCTTCTAAAGCTATGTTTTCATGCATTCCAACGTAGCTGTTTTGAATCTCGTTATAAAGATCTCGCGCTGGCCTAAGAAGCAATCGCGTTTTTAGCCGCGCCCAAGGAGACAGATGGTCTTTTTTAACCCCTCGAGAGGAATTAACTCTTTCGTTGAAGGGAAGCAAGCTGTCTGGGGCGTGCTCCTCTCCAAGAAAATCATATATTTGGCGCATTATTTTGCCAGGCTCCGACTCAATTTGGCTGTAATTCACTCTCAAAACTTTGCCTGATCCAAGAGCTCGTTCAGCAAGTCGGGCTCTGCGTGTGTGGACCATCCACTCTTCCAATCCCTTTTCTAACTCCAGCGAGACCGCGTCCCCTCCTACCCGATCAAAGTTCGCAAGGGACAAAGCTACATCGAGAGGATCGCGTAATGTATGAAGAAATTTCGCTTCAGGAAATGCGATGCTCAATGCCCAGATGTAGTGAGTGTTAAGTGGCGTCCCGTCCACCCATCTACTTTTTGGTTCATCTTGAGATCGCTTTATTTCATAATTCTTTGGGTTTCTAGAGGCATACCCAGTTTCTCCGTATAGTAGTTTACAACGCTCACTAAATGCGTCATCCACCACAGTGTCTATCGACTCGCCCACTCTTTCAAAAAACCTACTCAGCGAATAATCAACATTCGATAAATGGGAGAATCTTCCCCGCTCAGAACCCTTGACGTATGATAAAAAAGCCCCTGAGAGCAAAGATACGATCCATACTGTCTCAGGAGTCTGCTTTATATTCGGATGCTGTCCGATCGCCCAAGTTAAAACAGATGTACCAGATCTCGGGGAACCGATAATAAAAACAGGTTTAATTTTTTTTTGAGGCATTTTTTTCGAGAAAATTACAGAGATCCCATTGTGAAATTTCTTAGTTTTATCTTGATTAAGAATTAAAAAAGAAAGATTAAATTTTTGGGTCGGAAAGATGTGTACGTCGTTACACTAAAAATAATAATTCGCGTATGCGGTTATCGTTCAGGCAATTTTTAAAGAGAAGGCGATGATTACAAAATCTTCTCTCAAAGGATCCTTCCACGACAGGAGGTTGCCGTTATCGTGAGACTTACCGTGTGTTAATCAAATGACTGCAATCGAAGCGACAGTTTGAAAACCCCCAATCAGGTATCAATATTCGTTTCTGAAGATAGATAATGTTAGTGACAATCTCAGGCTGCTTAACCGCAACTTCATTAATAACGAGACTTTCTCTAACTGCTCTTGCTATGAGAGAGAGCAGCACAAATAGGCTTATCGTTCGTCCAGATCCCTAGCACTCGATAGCAGGAGTCCCAGATTGAAAAAGGGGGGCAGTTGCATTTGTCCTGAATGCTAGCCTCTTTATGGAATTTTTAGAATGCCAACTTAATTATTAATACTGTCTTTATCGACCGTTAACCCGCGAACTTCATCATGCTTCGCGTTTCAGTCAAAAATAACCGTGGAGAATAATGTGAAAGCCTTTTGTCGTAGTTTTTGTATCGGGCTAAGCTTGGTAGGCATGCTTTTGCCAACCTTAGCGGCCGCTCAGGAAGACCCAGAAATTGATGAAATAGTTGTTTATGGCTCTCGAGCCGCACTTGAAAGCGCCGTAAATAAACAACGTGATTCTGACAAAGTTGTTGGTGTTGTTGACTCTGATGCTATGGGTAACTTTGCGGATTTTAATGTTGCTGAATCGGTTAGAAGAGTGCCTGGAATTTTGGTTGAGAATGATCAGGGCGAGGGCCGTTATGTTTCTATCAGAGGAATGAATACCGATCTGAGCGCGATGACGATCAATGGTGTGAGTACTATGTCACCTGAGGATAGGCGTGGCGTTATTCTCGATGGTGTGCCATCTGACATGCTGGACTCAATTACCGTTTATAAGACACTTACGTCAGATATGGATCTCGATAATATTGGTGGATCTATTGACCTTCAGACAATTAGCGCATTCAAATACTCAGGTTTTCACGGGAAATTTAAGTTGGATACCCTTTATAACGAATTGTCCTCTGATGCGTCGAATCCGAAGATTAGTCTTACCGCATCGAACCGATTTAATCTTGGGCAAGGGGACGAACTCGGCGGGGTCTTTGTATTCACGAGTAACAAACGCCGTATTGTTGCGCATAATAACGAGAATGGTGGCTGGGGTGATGCAGTTCCGAACGACGATTATGAGCTCCGCTTCTATGATCTAGAGCGGGACCGAGAAGGTTATGTTCTAAATCTTGATTATCAAAAAGCTGATGGCAACCTATACTATCTGCGAGTGTTTTATAATGACTACGTTGATGCTGAACTAAGAAACAAATTCGAAATCCGGGACGTCTTAGAGGATTATGAACCTTTAGTTGACGGTGACTCTTTTATTTACCCCGCAGGGCGAATGGATAATGAAGGTAAATGGCGCATAGAAAAGAGAAGGATTCAGACTTATCAGGCAGGCGCAGACCTCGATTTGGGTGAAGGAAAACTTTCCCTGCAGGCTTACGTGTCAAAAGCTGAGCAGGATGACACCGACAGAACTGAAGCAAACTTTAGAACAGACGAATATGAAAACGTGGTTACCACTTACCTTAACGGCGACCCGAAGAAACCCTCTATCTCGCTGGATTCGGTTTTCTACGATGCTAGTAATTACCCGTTGGATGGGATTGAAAAAGAGTTCGCCCTTACCACCGATGAAGAGGTTGGCTTTCGAGCGGATTACGAGTTTGCCTTCAATGAATCGACGACCGTAAAGGCAGGCCTTAAAATCAGGACTCGAGAGAAGGATAACGACTTTGTATTCTGTGGATACGAGCCCACCGGCGACGCTCCTATTCTGGCCTCTTATGAGACATACGTTCCTGGTCCCTACTTGAATACTCTTCATGGTCCTGCGCCTACTGAAAGAACCGTTCAGGGATTTCAATCCCTCCTCAGCGGTTCAGTGCCTTTGCTTAATGGCAGGGCATGTCCTGGTCCTGGTTCGACTCTAGAGCTGAGCGGTGACGAGAACGAAGAAACGTTGTTGGGGAGCTGGAATACTGAAGAAGACATCGCAGCAGTTTACGCAATGGCAACGACCGAGTTTGACAATGGTTCCATTGCCTATGGTCTTCGCTATGAACGAACTGATGCTAACTACTCCGGGTTAGTATTCAACAGTGATGATGAATCGGCTCAATCAGTTTCGTATAGCTCTGACTACGGTTTCCTCTCTCCGTCGATAAACCTCAAGTACAAGTTAGACGATGACAAGATCGTGCGATTGGGTATTTTCAGATCTTTAGTACGTCCTGGGTTTAGTGAGACAAAAGTTGGTGCAGATGTTCGCCTAGAGGACAATGAGATCAGAAATGCGGGTAATCCGGAGCTGGATCCTACGGAAGCCTGGAATTTAGACGCGACATATGAGTGGTATATGGACCAGTCTTCGCTGCTTGGTGTTAACGTATTTTATAAAAGGATTGATAATACGGTTGCAGAAGTCAGACGTGACGACTTCGCATTTCGAGGCAGAACTTGGGATGAGGCGAGGACGTTCGTCAATACTGATCAGACTGACCTCGTCGGCGTCGAACTTTATTTCCAGACCAACTTTGATAACGGTATGTTGGTCCTCTTAAACTATACTTACACTAGCGGTGATATGAGTTTGCCCTCGGATGCCGATGCCGCATCAGAAGATGGAGGTCGAGACGTCCCGTATTTCAAGCAGGCAGAGGGCACAGGAAACTTTGTAATCGGCTACGACAAGGATCAATGGGACGTCCGTCTCGCTTTCAACTACCGAGACAGCTATCTGGACGAACTAGGTGATACTGCGCTTCAGGACAGGTACACAGATGCTTATACTAACGCTGACCTAACGGCGAAGTATGAATTTTCTGATCAGTTAACTATTCGGGGTGCGGTACTCAATCTCTTGGACTCCCCTGAGTATTATTACTTTGGTAATGCCGCGAGATTGTCTCAATACGACGAATACGGAGTTTCATATGAGCTAGGGTTTAGTTATAAATTTTAGTTTTTTAAAAAATTATAGATGAAGGTCTCTCGCTAAAAAGGCCTTCGTTTATAATATAGGTTCCGTCTTGCAACGGCGTATCCTGAAAAGTAAGCACCGGTCTCTAAATAGAAGCATTTGAATATTCGGGAATTGAATTGATGATAATACGCTGTTTTGTTCTAGCTCTATTAACACTATCGTTTATTTATGGCTGTGATCTCAAAGTTGCGGATGAAAAGTCTCGCGAAAGACAGCAGATGACTCACCCAAATTCAATGCCGGCTGTGTCGCCCGCACGAGAGACAACACCAGTGTCAAGCACTGGTGATGCAGCGGACGACCCCGCGATTTGGCATACACCCGATGAGGACATATTGATTTTGGGAACCGATAAAAAATCGGGTTTGAACGTTTACAGCATGACTGGTGATTTACGGCAGTTTCTGGCGATCGGGAGAGTAAATAACGTAGATTTAGCTGGTTCGTTAGCATTTGCCACCAATAGAACTACAGGGACAATAGACGTTCTTCAGTTAGGCAGGGACAAAAAGGTATCTATGATAGCTTCTTATCCACTCCCATTTTCCGATCCTTACGGCGTGTGTGCATTCCTGCATGACGGACTTGTTCATGTTTATGCGGGAGATAAAAGTGGTCGCCTACAATACAGGGCATTTTCGGAGCTGGGTGCTTTGGTAGATGAGCGGGAAGAGGATGTCTGGAAATTTGATTCTCAAACAGAAGGGTGCGTCATCAGTCCGACTCGCAATATGCTGTTTGTGGGTGAAGAGGAAAAGGGTATTCATGTATTCGACGTCAATGGCCCAAACCTCGCTCATCTTAAATTACTTACCCATGCGTCACTCAATTTCGATATTGAAGGACTTACGATTTACGATAGGGATCAGTCTGAGTTGCTTGTAGTATCATCTCAGGGTGACAGTACATTCGTCATATTTGAAATACCCACGCTGAATTACAGATTGAAGTTTGCTGTAAAGTCTTCAGAGGACGGAATAATTGATGGCGTTTCCGATACAGATGGTTTAGCTGCAAGCGGGAGGAACACGCCCGGTTTTCCATTGGGATTACTCGTAGTACAAGACGGATTCAATACCGGACCCTTAGAGAACCAAAACTTTAAAGTGATAGATTGGCGAGACATTGATGATTTGTTGCGGAGAAAGTAGTGATCCTCTAACTTAGGCATTACGTCCGAGATATGAGTAACCTCCGAAGGCTATTTTATTTAATTGACGCAACCCAACTCTCCATACTCCTCAGATCTTCAACTAACCAAGTGGCAAAACCTTTAGTGGGCGGGGGATTGCAAACCCTTTGCTTGAGCTTGCTTAGATTTGTGCCAAATAGGTAAAGTTTGGGAAAACCCTGAGTTTTTAATTATTGTTCAAATGCGCGCCACCGTAATCCGCTAGGTTTACTATCAACCGAAAGTTTAGTTTTGGGCGTTTTCTGAATAAGATTTACATTCTTTTAATGGGTGAAGATGGAAGAGATACACTCATAGATCACAAAATACGAAAGATTCATCATCACAGCCTGGTTTTAAGACGCCCAACTAAGGAGTTCTAAATTATGAAGCCTATACTGACTTTATTTACCATCATGTTAGGCACTTCAAATGCCGCGGCAGATCGGTACGACGATATTAAGATTCAGTATAAATCAGAATACAGATTGTCTTCAGGTTTGAATTACCTAAAGGGTATTGAACCAATTAACTCAGATGGAACAGTAAACGTAGTTGTTGAAATACCTGCCGGGACAAACGAGAAGTGGGAAGTTTCCAAAAAAACTGGTGATATTGAGTGGGAATTTAAAAAGGGTAAACCGAGAATTGTTGAATATTTAAGTTATCCTACAAGTTACGGGATGATTCCGAAGACATTACTATCCAAAGATTTAGGCGGTGATGGCGACCCCTTAGATGTAATTTTATTAGGCGCTTACATTGAGAGGGGCAAAATTGTAAAAGGAAAAATAATAGGTACTCTGAGAATGCTAGACGGTGGCGAGATAGACGATAAGTTGTTGATGATTCAAAACGGCTCTCCGCTATACAAGGTAAACAATCTTGAAGAACTAAAAGAACAGTTTCCTGGATCTTTGAGCATTATTAAAACATGGTTCGAGAGTTATAAAGGCCTTGGTAAGATCAAGATAGACGGATATGGTTCTGTTTCCGATGCTATGAAAATTCTAGACAAATCTATTCTGGAATTTAAAAGACAGAGAATTTGAACTGTGGCAGTAGGGTGACGCGCTGAGTGATAAATGGTTTCTCGCCAACTGAGCCAAGGATTCATTCCTTAGCCTTAGAGGTTTATTATAAATTAACGTCTTTCCTCCTAACAGGACAAGCTTTTGAGGATATGCCAGCTTGTGTTCGCAAAATCCTCGCTCGAGTGAGTTAGGGACGTCGGTAGTGTAAATTCAAAAACTCGATCAGGTAGCAACAGTTTAGATTTACATCTTCTCTTATATTTTGACTGGTTTAAACGGAGTAGCCTCTGCGGGCTAGTGTTTAGCTTCCTGGCCTAGCTGATGCACAATAGAGTAAAGGTGGCTGGTGAGGGCTTGCCGACTCGTATACTTGCTGAGCTGCGAGTAGGGTAATGGACTCCCGATCTGGACCTGCACCCGCGTACCAAATTTTTTCAGAGCCTCGCTCACAAGCAAAGCCATGCGCAGCGGTTCAGCGATGTGAGAGGCGATATGAAAAACTCTACTATTTTGGCCATGGAAATGAATAGGCACCACCGTGGCTTCCGCATCTCGAATAATCTTCGCCGCGAAAGTTGTCCAGGGAGCATCCTTTACTTTGCCAAAGCCGAATTTATCGGCAGTTGACACCATCCCTGAGGGAAATATAAGTACCGGAATGTCCTGTCCGAGGTATTCTAATGCCAACTGTTTCGAGCGAATATTCGTTTTGGTTGCGGATTTATTTTGGCTAAAGTCAATCGGCAGAAAATAGGGAGCGAGCTGCCGGTCTTGGCAAAGTATAGAGTTCAGCATAATGCGCAGGTCACCGCGAACCATAGCAGCAATATTGCAAAGCACCATGCCGTCGACAACCCCAAAGGGGTGGTTGGCGACGAATAAAAGCGGGCCGCTTCTTGGGATCTCCGCAAGTTTGTTTTTGTCTAGGGCCACGTCGATCTCAGCTTCGCGAAGTGCGTTACTGAAGAAGTCTACAATGGTGAAAGGGGATTCTTTCAGCCGGGCATAAGTTTTTTCAATCTTATTACGGCCCAAAAGTAGCTCTAGCGAAGAGACAAGTCGTCTCACCAACCATGGATCATCGGGGTCAGTGTAGCTTATTCTTGGTGGTTCGCGCAGATAAGCGTCAAACTGAGGATCAATAGTGCGCTCGATGGTGCTAGTTCCAGTTTCAGAGTCTAACACTCAACTGATCCTATCTGTTGAAAGTTTATACGCATTATTTGTCCTCAAAATTGTTCGTGGGTGAAGACAATCTTTGGTGCAGGAGACAGAGTAATTCATTAACTGCGAACTTTATCGCTTTAGCAAACCCCATCTGATGCGTTTACGTCTTGACCCCAAGCGTTTCCGAAAAACTTTGTCACGATCCTAAGATGCAGTGTGAATATGAATTGCTCATGAAGAGCCGGTTAAAAATAGGAAAATTTTAGTCCGCTCCTTCTTTACAGTTGACCTTTTAGATCCTAAAGGAATCTGAGCAGTCTTTAGATCCAACCTAAAAATTTATGTTAGCTCAACACACTACTAATCCTGATCTCTCAAGAGCCCCTGAGGTAGGCACAAAAAAATTGTTTCCTGAACATCGGTGTTAGCAGCATACATCTTCAAAAAGGCTTTCCAGCTTGCATCGTCTTGGTTTTCGCGACTGGCAATGCTAGCTGGCGAATTGACATGGAGTGTAGCCACCCTATCTTTGTTTTTAGTTATCTCATCGGTCTGTGGATCAACGTCGAGTATGGGGATGACGAATTGGTCGTTAGCATCGACCCCGTTTTTGCGGTACCAGTCCTCGTGAGCTTGTGATGCGTCTCGAAGCCCTTGTTCAGAACCGCCGGGCAGATAATTCGAAATTCTCAGGATTGACGGGACACCATCGCACTCGTCTGCAAGGGCCTGGCTTGACAGTACGCCATAAATGAGGGCGATAATGATTGGGATAAGTTTCATGTTTTTTTCTCCAAGCGTATCGAGATCCAGTTCAACACGTTAAGTTAAATAAAAGATAAAGAAAAAATAAATGTGAATTGGCTCTCTTGGTTTCATTTCCGGACTTTTTAAGTATGTCTTTTTAGCTCCCATCTTTTACGGTCGCGCCTATTAGGAGAACTTCATAGAATCTTTAACGAAACACTAAGCGAGTTTATCGTTCTTTAATACCACTTACATACACTGCGCGCTTTTAAACAAGGGGGCGTCATGCGTTCTAAAACTAAAATTCTTCACACCACCTTCATATCAGTATTAATATCCTGCGTGGTTTCGGTTGGTTTCTTCACCACATTTGTTCAACTTTTGTGATTCTCACCACCCCAATCTCAGATGTTGAAGGGAGGATTCGCCAGTTTTCTCCAGAACTCATTCCAGACACCCAAGGACCAGGTAGACGAATTGTTTGTGAAAGCGTGAGGATTCTCCAATTCTTTACCTAATATTTTACAACGCTTGACAAAGGCGCGTTAGTCTTCTTTTCCCAAAGAAGGCGGCTCCACCATTTTTTCGCTGCCTGGGTTTTCGCGCCGATTTCCCAACTTTGGATAGACGATGGCAAAAAAAAGTTATTTTGATAAAAGTAGCAATACCGGAATTCGTCACCTGATCAATGCCACGCGATTTTCGATGCAGGGTCTGAAAAGTGCGTTTATGTATGAGTCCGCTTTTCGCCAGGAGCTTGCCCTGCTGGTTTGTATGATTCCAGTTGGGCTGATAATTTCACCGTCCCCGAAGGAATTCGTTTTACTAATGGCAGTTTCGGTATTCGTTCTGGTTGTCGAGCTACTGAATTCAGCAATCGAGGCAGCAGTTGATCGCATCGGCATGGAACACCACCCAAAGTCAGAGCTTGCCAAAGACTATGGTTCCGCAGCGACAATGATGGCCTTGTTGATCGCCGGCAGCGTTTGGGCGACAGTAATAGTGGGATACTTCAACCGATGGGGTCAGGTTTGGATTTTTTAAAACGAAATTTAACCCCGCTTCATCAAGCCTTCATACTTTGTGAATGAAAATAGTGCAATTCTCTCGACTTTGGATACGTTGATGCTTGAACCTGTAAAGTACCGTAGTATTTTTATTTCTGATGTACACCTTGGAACCTTGGACTGCCAGAGCAACCTGTTACTCGACTTCCTCGAGAGTACCGAATGCGAGTCCCTCTATCTTGTGGGTGACATCATAGACATGCAGAAGCTCACGAAAGCTGTTTACTGGCCGAAGGAGAACAGTGAGCTGATCAATCTCGTCTTTCGGAAGGCCAAGAGAGGCACGCGTGTCGTTTATATCCCAGGAAATCATGATGCTGCCCTCAGGAACTATGTTGGCAACCACTTCAATGGTGTCGAACTGAAAGACGAAGATGTCCATGTAACCGCACAAGGGCAACGTCTTCTGGTAATTCACGGTGATTGCCTTGATGAAGTTGTCAGGAGTATGGATTGGCTGGTGCATTTGGGTGACAAGCTGTACTCCATGATAATGGTAATGAGTCGGTACTACCTCTATGTACGCAGGTTATTTGGAAGCTCCTACTGGTCGTTTGCGGCGTTCATCAAATACAAGTTCAAAGTGGCCGTTAAATATATCGAGCGTTTTGAGAGTGCGGCGGCCAGATTAAGCCTGGAGCGCGGCTTTGACGGTATTGTCTGTGGGCACATTCATCATCCAAACAAAGATGACCATGGCGAAGTGCAGTATCTCAACACGGGTGACTGGGTAGAACACTGTACCGCACTGGTGGAAGATGAAACGGGTCAGCTGTTTCTCATAAACTGGTTGGAGATGAAGGCCATGCTCGAGCGAGAGAAAGAATCCTTTCCGGATCAACGAGTCGCCTGACGCTGGCATCTCCCACAGGAAAGAAAGTGTTGATGCGAACTATTGCAAATTGGGTTCATAGGTAGATGCGAAAGCTCATGTGGGTTCTTCTTAGCCTTTGATTTAACAGTATTTTTTACTCTTTTATAATTCGAGGACACAAGCAAATACGGGCTTCCAAAGCTTTCCCGCTGCTATTTTTAAATCGTTTGATTAAGGTTTTTCAAATTAGCTTTTTATGAATACGTGCGGTAACCAACCGAATAAACAGCAGTTGTAGGGCCTCCCCGGGCTATAACAGCAGCGCTCAATCTGCAAAATATCACAG
>CAJWLI010000017.1 GCA_913043075.1 uncultured Gammaproteobacteria bacterium | reverse complement strand
GCAGAGACGCGTATCTGGGCTCGTTCAATCTAAGGTCGGTGGTTACCACGGCTGGCAGTTTGACTGTGATAGTCTCAAGGCCACCGTCCACTTCTCGTGTTACAACCGCAGACCCCTCCTTGACCTCTATTTCTGAGGCAAAAGTGGCTTGGGAGAATCCGCATAACGCGGCTAACATCTGACCAGTTTGGCTGTTATCACCATCGATCGCCTGCTTTCCGAGTATAATAAGCTGGGGCTGCTCTTTTTCTACCACCGCCTTTAAAACCTTTGCGATCGCCAGAGGCTGCATCTCTTCATCAGTCTCTACTAAAACCCCTCGGTCAGCGCCCAACGCGAGTGCGGTTCTAATCTGTTCTTGGCAATTTGAGGCGCCTACCGACACAACAACGACTTCCTCAGCGATCCCTGCTTCTTTGAGTCGCACTGCCTCTTCTATTGCTATCTCATCGAAAGGATTTACCGACATTTTTACGTTGTTAAGGTCTACGCCAGTGTTATCCGAGAGAACTCTAATATTTACGTTGTAGTCAACAACCCTTTTGGCTGCCACAAGAATTTTCATGTCACTCCCTAATTTTCTTTCCTTTGAATCGCCTTAGCCATAAGGAACCCTAATCACGCTCCAGGATTCGAGTCGCACATTCTGAACCTTATCTTCCTAGGAATCAATAGGACAGTTTTGTCACTCTTATTGAAAGCATATATATTTCAATTAGTTACGTATTAGCGCAGATTCTAAACCTTCTAATTTGATTTCCATTACGAGCCACAATTTCATAAAATGCTGGTTCTAGACAAGCATGGTTAGGAGTAGTAGGTGGAAAGAGAGTCCATGGACTTCGATTTGGTTGTAGTGGGCGGCGGACCGGCTGGCCTTTCTGCAGCAATTAGATTTTCTCAGATGGCTGCCGAGGCGGGAGAGGAATTTTCCGTTTGCCTTGTCGAAAAAGGATCTGAGATAGGCGCGCACATACTCTCTGGAGCAGTTTTCGAAACAACCGCTCTAGACGAGCTCTTCCCTGATTGGAGCAATCAAGGAGCACCGGTCACAAACCCCGTCTCCTCTGACGAAGTGTTTTACTTAATCGACAAGAAACAGGGATTGAAAGTCCCAAGCTTTTTCCTCCCGCCGCGACTTCATAATCCAAGCTCCAGTCATGCCTTGAGCCTCGCTAACCTATGCAGATGGATGGCGGAGCGAGCCGAGGAATTGGGGGTCATGATTTTTCCAGGGTTTGCAGCCAGTGAAATCTTATACAGCGACGAGGGCTCTATCGCAGGAGTCGCTACGGGCGACATGGGCGTTGGGCAGGATGGCGAGAAAAAACAAACGTTCCAACCAGGCTACGAGCTTCGGGCGAAATACACCATTTTCGCAGAAGGGTGCAGGGGACACTTAGGAAAGCTGCTCATTGAGAAATTTAATCTGGATAAAGACTCGGACGTCCAACACTACGGAATAGGATTTAAAGAAATCTGGGAGATCGATCCAGAGAAGCACTCTCCAGGCAAGGTTGTACACACCGTGGGCTGGCCGCTTGGCCACTTTCCAGGCGAAGCACTTGGTGGATCTTATCTTTACCACCTTGAGAACAATCAAGTTGCGCTCGGGCTGATAGTGGATTTAGGATACTCCAACCCGCACCTTAGCCCCTTCGATGAGTTTCAACAATGGAAACATCATAAGCTCATTTCTGAACTTTTAGAGGGCGGAAAAAGAATAGCTTACGGGGCCCGAGCAGTTATAAAGGGAGGGTTCCAATCTCTGCCGAAACTAGTCATGCCCGGCGGATTGCTAGCAGGCGACGACGCAGGATTTCTCGATACTCTCAAACAAAAAGGGTCTCACACCGCAATGAAATCAGGCATGTTGGCCGCAGAGGCCGTCTTTAATGCGGTTAAAAAGGGTTCTAACGGGGGCGAAGAACTTCACGGATATACGCAATCATACAAAGCATCATGGCTATACGATGACCTAAGAGCGGTCCGAAATATAACGCCGGCCATGCACAAGTTGGGTAATTTCTTTGGCGCCGCTTATGCTTTTATCGACCAAAAAATATTCAGAGGCAAGCTACCGTTCACTCTGAGCGACAACAACGCTGATCATTCAAAGCTCAAGACAGTAAGCAAAGCCAGGGTGCTCAAGTACCCTAAACCAGATGGGGTCATTTCTTTCGATAAACTTTCCTCTGTGTATCTTACCGCAACCAATCACGAGGAAGATCAGCCCTGTCACCTGCGGCTCAGGGAGGCATCGATTCCAATAGAAAAAAATCTTCCGCTTTTTGACGAGCCAGCTCAACGATACTGCCCTGCCGGGGTTTACGAGATTGTTAGAGAAGAGACTGGAGAGGCTCGCTTTCAAATAAATGCCCAAAATTGCATTCACTGTAAGACCTGCGATATTAAAGATCCCTCCCAAAATATAGACTGGGTTGTTCCGGAAGGAACCGGAGGACCAAACTACGGAAATATGTAATTAAAAAAAGTTAAACGCTCAAGCAGATCTGCAGCCTTCCGCCTATCTCTATTTGTCCCGAGCAAAAATAACTGGTCCTTCCCTCCTCCCTCACACTGCCTCACAAGCAAGTACTTATCGCTATCGAAGAGAAGATGAATGTGCTCGACCATAGAAAGAGGTCTCTCGAACGATCCGCGGGTGGTGGGTAGTCTATCGAAAACATTATCCACCAACTCGACCTCAGCCAACGGCCAACGCAGTAGTTGTGGCTCACTTTCGAACACCCGAAGGTGACGAACATTGCCTCCCAAAAAAGACCCAGCCTCACAGTCAATATCGCGCAAATACTCATCCATGTCCTTCAAACGCAAAAAGTATTCACCTCCAACCCGTGCATTTATATGAGCCAAAGAGTAGAAATACCAGTAGCCATCTTCCCACGTTAGGGGAAGATGCCACTCGATTTTTTTAAAAACTGCTTGATACCACGAGAGAACCTCATCTCTGCAGAATTGAGATTCAAGAACGCCAGAAATAATTACTCGAAGAGTGCCTTTTGAGGGAGGTTTAACCAGCAGCATCAGGTTCTTTGAGAGAGAATAACTTTCGACAACTCCAAAATTGGGTTAATGGATTTTCTTCTCCTGTATTTTTCGGTTCCTCAAAAAATTCGGCTAATTGGTAATACACGTTCCTGTTAAGCCTTCCCTCCATGTGATCCCGAACATAGACATAAGGAAGTATATCTGACCCGTAACGCTTTAGCGCCAAAGGATGAGTTTCATCAACAAGAAATTTGTCCCCCGTGCTAGTCGTCATCGAGATCTCTCTGTTTGTTCCCTCCCCCGATGACTCCATGAGGACGATTTCAAAAGGAACGTCCTCCACTCTGATCGCACACTTTTCCACTGGCGTTACCAAATAGTAATTGTCTCCCTCCCTTCTTAAAACCGAGGAAAAGAGCCTGACCAGCCTTGGCCTAGTAATCGGAGAGCCTTCGTACTCCCAAGCCCCATTTTCTTTGATCACTAAGTCGATAGACTTTTCAGAATCTGGATGCCAGAGGTGAACTGGTGGATTTGATTTGGTAGCGACTTTTTCTAGGTCTGAGATCAATGAATAAGGCAGATTACGCACGACATTTAAACCCTCTTTGCGAGATTGAGATCAACAAAAGGCTTCTAATCACAAAGACGATAGCGACGACAAACGAATCCTCTTCGAGGCGATTTGTCTCTTGCGCCCAATCCGTTTTTAGAAACTTCTCTAGCCTGTCTTTCGAACCTGTCGATATTTTTCTCATATAAATCTAGTAGGGTTGTTTTTTTATTTTCATCAACAAACGCAAACTTGAGAGAATTTCTACTCAATTGCTTAATTTCCTCCCACGTAAGATTAAACTCTTTTACTGCAACAAAAAACTCATCTGTCATGGTTGAGTCCCACATTCCTCGGTCGTCGGTGGACAATGCAACAGGTATACCGGTTCTCAAATACTCGGGAAAAGGATGAGTGTCATAGTCTGAGACATACTCTAATAAGAGATTGCTTATCAGATTAATTTCTACCAAGTAGGGTCCATGTCGCATCAATCTCATTGTGTCTGGATCAGTTATGAGGTTTAAACCATGGCCAATTCGCTCTGCACCCAGAAGAATCGTATCTTTAACGTGGGAATTTGGTTCGTCCACCTCACCACCGTGAATTGACAATCGGACTCCAGAATAGCTTCTCCTCAAATCCCTCAGGGTCGAAAGAAACCTCAGAGGGTGACCTTTATCATTATCCTCTCTGCCCACCATGTTTACTGCGACGTACAGATCGTTTTTCGACACCACCTCATAAGCGCTCTTAAGCGCGTCTTCTGCTTGAGGAAGGAATCTCAAAATACTCTGCTGGAACCGAACCGTAACTCCGGTTTCAACTACGTCCTGTTGCTGTATTCTTTGACTGAAGAAATTGACAACCTCTTGCGGGCTGATTTGGCTTCCACCTGGAGTTCGATAACCAAAGGAATTAATCTGCGGCTCTAGATAAACTAAACCCTCGGCAGCAAAAGCGATAATATTCTTCGCTAACAACTCGCCTATCAAAAAAGGATTTGCGGTCATATCACCAAGTCTTTGCCAATGAGCCCCGAAAAACTCCTCTCTACCTTCATGAGGCAAATCCAGTTTCAAAGCACTCATAAAAGCCTTTTTTTGATTATGATCCAGCTCCGAAAGCAATACGAACTCATCTTTCTCACATTTCGATAATTTTTCCCAATTGTGAGCCACCAAAGTTTGGTACATCAAATGATATGGTCTTACTGAGAAACTATCCCAATTGGGGAGCCTACAGTTATTTAGCCTAACCTTGGTGTAGTAGACGTAACCTGATTTCTGAGAGGCGATCGCTAACTCATACCACCACTCAGGGAAGCCAGAGCCAGACAAATGCAAATGAAGATCTCCACCTTTTGGCATTTCATATAGGAACTCATGTAATTCGCTATCGGTGGCTTCGGATTTGAATTTTTCAAACCAATCCTTGCTCGCGGCCAGTGGCGTCGCGAACCAAAAAAAAGTCATTGTTATCCAAAAAAACTGTTTGATAGTAACCATCAAAAAAGTATCGACTAATCTAATGCGGTAGACAACCTCTGATTCCAGTCTATGCGTTCCTTTTTTCTCTCTGTTTTCAAGTTCATGACAAACACTGGCCTGCGATGTTACCCTTGTGTCATGGATAAGATATACATTTCTGCGGATGATCTGCTGATAGACTCCTTTAAATTAGCCCAACAAATTTTCGAGAGCGGATTTCGGCCACAGTTTATTGTTGGCGTTTGGCGCGGGGGCGCCCCAGTCGGTATTGCAGTTCAAGAATATTTAGACTTTGCAGGGATAAAGACTGATCACATAGCAATCCGTACATCCTCTTACTATGGGATTGGGCTTCAAGACAAAGAAGTAAGGGTACATGGTCTCAACTACATAATAGATAATGTAAATGCGACCGATGAATTGCTTCTGGTTGACGACGTTTTCGATTCCGGAAGAAGCGTAATTGCAGTCATAAAAGAGCTCGAAGAAAAAACAAGGGCAAATCTTCCCAAAACTATAAAAATTGCAACTCCTTGGTATAAGCCGAGCCGAAACACTACTAGCATTGTCCCGGACTTTTTCATTCACGAGACCGATAGCTGGTTGGTTTTTCCGCATGAGCTTTCAGGTTTGAGTATGGAAGAAATATCGGCTGGAAAACCTGAAATTGCAAGAACACTTCCCAAACTTAAAGAATAGCGAGTAAGGTGGACGTAAAACTAGTTGATTTCACTTTGCCAGAGGCTCCTCGATTTTTTACAGAATCAATGCTTGAGTCCGGCTTTGCAGTTATTACCAATCACAATATCGCTCGCGACGAAATTTCTAATTTTTACCAAGCTTGGGAACATTTTTTTGTCCACGAAAAACCTGAAGAATTTCTTGCCAAAGGTGAGGACCAGGCCGGTTATTTTTCTGAGGAAAAGGCTGAAACAGCCAAGGGAAATACTGCCCAAGATCTAAAAGAATATTTCCAGTATTGGCCTGGTACAAAAGTGCCGCCGCATTTAACTGAAATCACGCTATCTTTTTTTAAAAAAATGATAGATATGGGCTTAATTGCGATGCTTTGGCTCCAAGAAAATACAGATAGTAGTATCTGGCACAGAATTGATCGGCCATTCCCTGAATATTTGTCTCAAGAGCACACGCTATTAAGAGTATTAAGGTATCCGCCGATGAAGGGACCGATTAAGGCAGGGGCTACCAGAGCGGCAGCTCATGAAGACATTAATTTAATAACAATGCTCCCAGCGGCCGACGAACCAGGTCTCGAACTAAAGTCAAAATCTACGGGTGAGTGGTTCCCTCTTGAAGCGCCAGCAGGTTCAATCGTGGTCAATATCGGAGACATGCTTCAGGAGTTAACGGACGGGTTACTGCCTTCAACATCTCATCGGGTTGTAAACCCTAAGCCAGAGCACATACTAAATTCTAGAATGACTGCACCAGTTTTCTGTCATCCTCATCCGGAACTTGTTTTATCTGAGCGCTATTCAGCAAAGGATTATCTTAGCGAGCGCTTAAAAGAAATAAACCGTTAGGGTTCATCAATAATGAAAGACGTTTTCCTCGACACTGACCCTGGAATTGACGACGCGATGGCCCTGATTTATTTGGCATCTTGCCCGTCTGTGAACATCCGAGCAATTTCCACTGTCATGGGAAACGCGAGTCTGGATAATTGCACCGCTAACGCTCTTTTCCTCAAAGAAAAATTTAGACTAACAGCTCCCATTTACAGAGGCGCATCTCTCTGTATTAATGGCAAAGAACCTCACAGCTTTCCCGATCACGTCCATGGTAAAAATGGTTTAGGGGATGTAGTCCCTATCAATACAGAGCTATGCTGCGAATCGCACTCAGCGCATAGGGCCATGGCGAACCTCGCGTTGCAGTCTCCGAGCAAGATAACGCTGCTGGCGATCGGTCAACTGACAAACGTTGCACTGGCAATACTAGCTCACGTTAATTTTTCAAAAGACTTGAATGAGATAATATTAATGGGGGGATCGCTAAATTTCCCTGGCAATGTGACCGCCTGGGCGGAAGCGAACATCTATGGAGACCCTGAGGCCGCAGATATTGTCCTTAGGTCTGAGGTGCCGATAACAATGGTAGGATTGGACGTGACCATGAAAACTCGAATAAGCCAAAAATTTTTAAAAGATCTAACATCAGGGTTAGGTGACCTGGGAGGGTTTTTAGATCAAATTAATGGTTTTTATGCGAATCATTATGCAAAGCATACTGAAAATTACGACTTCCCGATGCATGACTCTTTAGCTGCAATTTTCTTGACCAACCCCGAGTTGTTCATAACCAGAAGAGGCTGGTTGTCGGTAGTTAAACATGGCAACGAGAGAGGAAAAACCTTGTTTCGCGCCGACGAAAAGGGACCACATACCGTTTGTGTTGACGTTGACGTAACCAACGCTTTGGATCTATTCAGACAAAAAATTTTAGACAAGTATTCCTAAAAAGAGGAGACAACAAGATGGAGCTCAAGGACAAAAGGATCATAATAAGCGGTTGCGCAAAAGGCATGGGAGAAGCAACTTTGAACTCATACGTGAAGGCCGGAGCCCACGTCATCGGTATGGACATCGACTCTGAACTAGGTCAAACCGTCGCCGAAAATGCGAATAAAAACGACGAGGGAAAATCTAGCTTTTTGCCAGTCGACATTGGTAACCCTCAGAGCGTATCTGAAGCCTTCGCGAAAGCATCAAATTTACTAGGGGGATTAGATGTGTTGGCTCACCCCGCTGCGATACATAGCCTTGGAGATCCGTCGTTAATTTCACCAGAAGACTGGGATCGGATGTTCACTATAAACGTTCGAGGTACTATGCTCACCAATCAAGCAGCATTCCACCAACTAAAAAAATCAGGGGGAGGCTCGATAATTAACTTTGGCTCAATCTCTGGCCTGAGGCCTGAACCAAGCTCAGCAGCCTATTCTGCTTCAAAAGGTGCCGTTCATTCCTGGACTAGAACCGCTGCTGGTGCTTGGGGGAAAGATAAGGTTCGAGTAAACGCTATCTTACCGGCAATGGCGACCCCAATGTACAAACAAGCCAACGCGAGTATGAGCGAAGAGGCAGCGACTGCGTCCTATTGGATGAACCACAGATCAATAGCTCTCGGCGAAAAGTATGGCGATCCGGAGACTGACCTCGGACCGGTTATGGTCTTCTTCGCATCAGATGCCTCAAGGTTTATAACTGGGCAGCTGATCCCAGTTGATGGGGGACAAGCAAGCATCCGTTGATTCGAAATTTCGATAGAATTAAAACTTTATAATTTCAGCGGATAGCTGCTTTAAATCCACAACACCTATATTATTGAGCCCTGCCATGTGACCAGCACATTCTCCCGGGTTAAAGGTAAGTTGGTTACCTTTTTTTATTATTGTCTCTCGGTGGGTATGACCATGGAGCACCAAATGGTACTTACTCAGATCCAGCCCATTGAGCTCTAACGGATCGTGGACCACGACTATACTATTTTCTGCCCACTCTAACTCAAGCGGGGGAGATACAAAGTGGAAAGAATTTTTTGAAGCCGAAACTTTTAGCTCCTCCAATTCCCCCACGTCATTGTTACCGAAGACACCGTAAAGCGGAGACTCAAGCTCAGAGAAGATCTCAAGGGTTTTGGGCTGGGTAATGTCACCAGTGTGTATTACTCTTTCAACACCCGATTTGTTGAAAAGCTCTACGATCTTTCCGCAATTCTTTAGGTTATTGTGGGTGTCGCTTACTACTCCTACACGCATATCTATTCCAAAAAATAAGCCGGATCTCCCGGCTTATTTTTCTCAACCAAATCGTCTAAGCAACGCTTTCTAAAATGTGTATTCCGCAAGCACTTCCAAGTCCAATGACGTGAGTCATCCCGATCCTGGCTCCTTCTACTTGCCGCTTATCAGCCTCGCCTCTTAGATGTGTGCTGACTTCGTATATGTTTGCTATACCTGTGGCTCCTAATGGGTGGCCCTTCGACAGTAGACCTCCAGATACATTCACTGGCACTCTGCCTCCAAGCTCGACCTCGCCATCATCAATCATCCGACCGGCTTCACCATCTCCACAGAGACCTAAGTTTTCATAGTGAAGTATTTCGGCAGTAGCAAAGCAATCATGCAACTCTACTAAATCGACATCCTCTGGTCCTACACCAGCCATCTCATACGCGCTTGCCGCCGCTTTTCGAGTGACCGCATTAACGTCCGGCATAACTAGATCTCTTTCGGAGTATGGGTCGCTAGTTAAAACAGATGCCCTTACCTTGACTGCTCTGCTCATTCCGAGTTCTCGCGCCTTTTTCTCTGAGACTAAAACAGCAGCTGCGGAGCCGTCCACATTAACAGAACACATCAGCTTAGTGTTTGGGTATGAAATCATTTCCGCATTCATGACAGTTTCAAGCGGGGTTTCTATTTGGTACATAGCCTTAGGGTTTAAGGTGCTGTGATGGTGATTTTTAACAGAAACCTTAGCAAATTGCTCAAAGGTTGTTCCGTACTTTCTCGCATGCTCCATACCTGCCTCAGCAAATACAGCGGGCATAGTGCCTGAGCCAAGCAATCCCTCTTTTGGAATGCCTGCACCACCACCGCCACCGCCAAGCAATCCCTTACCCATTTGCTCCACTCCGACGGCAAGAACCACATCATGAACGCCTGCCTTTATTGACATCCAAGCCTCCCGAAACGCTGTTGCACCCGTAGCGCAGGCGTTAGAACAGTTGACCACGCCAATCCCAGTTTGACCTATCTCTTGCAGAATTCGTTGGCCTACCATCGCGCTCGCCTGGCCCAAATTACCGCAGTAAAGCGCCTCCATATCTTTGATTGTCAGACCGGCATCATCCAAGGCCATTAGAGCGGCTTGCGCTCCTATTTGGGGGACAGTCTTTTCCGGGAAACGACCAAACTTAATCATGTCTACCCCTAATATAAATACTTCGCTCATAATCGTGATCCTCTTAATAATTCAAATTTTGGTTTTCTATGCCGCTGGCTGAAAGAAATAGCTTAAGTAATTGTTTCCATCTTTGTCCTTCCTGCCTAACGCATCTTGGAAGACAACTTCAACGGGCATATCAAATTCAATCTTTTCTGGGTCAGGCTCAATATTGATAAGGTTGCCTTTTATTGTCCCCCCTCCTTCAAGATCCACTATTGCTGAGATGTATGGCACTTCAATCCCAGGAAAACTTCTATGCACAATACAGTAAGAGTAGAGCTTGCCTTTTGTCGATAAACGAACTGCACTTATACTGTCTCTTGCCGAGCAGGCCGAACAAGTGCTTCTTTCACCGAGAAAAACCGCGCCGCATTCACCGCATTTGTGGCCTTCTATATAAGGGTCATTGGTGTTCGCACCTTTCAACCAAGTTACCACAGGCAAAGGCCCGCTAACTGCTTTTTCTTCGGACATAACTCCCTCTTTTGTAATATATAAAGCGTAAGATTAAACCCTTGAGCCAAAACTTTCCAAGGTTTTTAGGCCATCGCTAGCCATAGACTCGGGCAAAGGCTTTCTTTGCTCGTTCTTCTAAAGAGCTTATCTTTGCCGCCATCACGGGCAACACCACCTGATCTACTCCAAGAGATTGAAAACGCTCAAAATCGGCCGCAGACCGAACCGAGGACGCGGGACCTACACATATTCTAATATCCTCAATAGATCTGCTTTGTTCATCTAACAGTCGAGCTAAGTGATCTAACCTTTCCTCTAAAAGCTGCGGGGTTAAATTAAATCCGTACCAGCCCTGGCCCACTTGGGCAACGCGAAGCAATGCAGGATCACTTTCCCCTCCAAACAGAATCGGAATATGCGGTTTTTGCACAGGCTTAGGATTTTGATAAGCGGCACCGATAGAAAAATACTTTCCTTGGTAGCTCGATACATCATCACACCACAACGTTTTCATAACCTCTATACATTCCATTGTCCTTCCCGCTCTATCTTCCCAAGGCACCCCAAGCGCTTGAAATTCTTCTTTTAACCAGCCAATTCCAACCCCGAGGTCGAACCTGCCGCCAGACAAGAAATCTAGATCGGCCGCCACTTTAGCCGTGTAAACCGGGTTCCGCTGAGGAACTAAGCAAATCCCTGTTCCTAGTCTTATAGACCGTGTATGCGCGGCCACGAAAGTTAAAGCGCTGAACGGGTCAAGCAGGCTGCGCGGCTCGCCGCCAATTCTTCCATCTTCTGAGTACGGATACTTTGATTCATAACTTGGGAAAAACATTACGTGTTCTGGAACCCAAAACTCAGCGAAGCCAAACTCCTCCACAAACTGGGCAGCCTCTGCAATATACTTTGGACTGGTAAAATCATTAAAAGCCATTTGACAACCAATCTGCATTTGTTTTCCCATCTGCAATACTCCCTCAAGTTTCAGTGTATAAGAGATCCTAGAAATTCAAGCGTTCGAGCCCTACCCCCTTCCTCAGACTCCATAATTGCCACATTAAGGTCAGTTACTCCTGCATCCTCATACCGCTGAATCTCTCCTCTAAGGTAATTCTCGTCGCCGATGCAAGCAATATCTTCGGGACCATCGACGCCTTCCTTGTCGAGCATCGCGCGGTAGCTAGGCAACTGGCCATACATGACAAGATCTTGAGCAACCTTTTCTTTTGCTCTTTCGATGTTTTTTGTAAGAATCATCGGCACGCCCCCAATCACTTTACTCGATTGATTACCTAGACCAGGAACAATGTGATCCTTCATTGTTTTGGGCCCGACCATCCAGGTGTTTGTGCCATCAGCCAACTCACCCGCAATCTTAAGCATTAAAGGGCCCAGAGCGGCTACCACAACTGGCATAGGGTCGGCACCAGGAACATCCAAATTCCAACCAGACACCTTGAACTCATCGCCGTTAAAACTGACAGGCTGACGCCTCGCCAAAGGCATAAGCACCCTCAAATATTCGGTCATGTGTCTCGCGGGTTTATCGTAAGATAAACCCAGCATGTCCTCGATGACTAATTTGTGAGACAAGCCAATTCCTAAGGTAAACCGATTATTAGTTGCTGCGGCGGTCGTTAGAGCTTGCTGTGCAATCGCCGTAGGGTGCCTTGGATACGTCGGTGTTACCGCTGTTCCTAGTTTGATACGAGGGACTTCTCGACCAATAATGGCCAAGGTCGAAATCGCATCAAAAGAAAATATATTGGCAAGCCAAACGTGATCTAAACCAGCCTCCTCTGCGCCTCTTGCCATACCCACCAAATCATCTATGGTAGAAGACCCGTTTGTACCCATCATAATCCCTATCTTCATCTTTCCTCCCGAGACTTTGACATAAGTTTATGGCAAAACAATTTTTCCTGGATTCATAATATTATCAGGGTCTATCGAATTTTTAATGCTTCGCATCAGTGAGAGTCCTCCCGAGTGTTCAAGCTCTAGATACTCCATTTTCCCCAGTCCAATACCGTGTTCGCCCGTTATGGTGCCTCCCATGGACAATGCTCTCTTCAAAAGCCTATCGTTTATCCCCGCGACGACCTCTAGCTCTTTTTCTTTGCGGGGATCGACTACTATTAGGAGATGAAAGTTACCATCACCTACGTGACCGACAATCGGGGCGAGAACGTTGTGCTCAACAACGTCTTTCTTCGTTGCTTCGATACATTCGGACAAACGCGAAATAGGCACACAAACATCGGTTGTCCAAATCCTCGAGTTCGGACGAAGGGCCATGCTCGCATAGTAAGCATCATGCCGAGCCTGCCACAATTTGTTCTTTTCTTCCTGCTTATCACTCCATATAAACTCGCTTCCGCCCAAGTCTTTAACAATCTCAGCTACTTGCTGACTCTGTTCAACAACTGACCGCGCGGTGCCATGAAATTCAAAAAAAAGGGTAGGTTTCGCTTCATAATCTAAACCAGAGAACTTATTAACCGCATCGATTTGAATATCGTCCAAAAGCTCTATACGCGCAACTGGCACCCCCATCTGAATGGTTGTCGCGGCCGCATCTACTGCTTCCCTAAGGCATTTAAACGAACAAACGCCTACCGAGTTTGCTTCTGGCAAGCCGTAAACCTTGAGCCGAATTTCCGTGATAACGGCCAAAGTGCCCTCGGACCCACACAAAAGCCGCGTCAAGTCGTAACCTGATGCAGACTTTCTCGCCCTGCCGCCAGTTCTTAGGATCTGTCCGTTTGGCATAACCGCAGTTAAACCGAGAAGATTATCCTTTATCGTTCCGTACCTAACCGCGTTAGTCCCGGACGCCGAGGTTGCGACCATGCCGCCCAGGGTAGTGTCCGCCCCCGGG
>CAJWLI010000016.1 GCA_913043075.1 uncultured Gammaproteobacteria bacterium | reverse complement strand
AGAGACCTGTAGGTTCGCGAGTTCTAGAAATAACTGTTGGAAACAAACCGTTGAACAATACTGATTTTTACACTTTGGCGACGGGAAGTTATATAGTAAATGGCGGCGACAACTACCCTCAGTTCCGAGACCTAGAGATGATATCGCTCGGCCGCCCTTTTTCAGAGGTTCTTCTGAGTCATTTTAAAGAAACCGATGTGGTTTCTGTCCCCGAAAGAGGCAGACTTTTTTCTAGATGAGAGCGCAACAACCCAAATTAAAGGACCTGAATTGAAAAAAATTTTGGCCATCATTGCACTTCTAGGCACACAATCTAGCTGGGGCTTAGACGCATTGGACGGCCGTCAAATTGTTTGCAAGGCCCTTCCTAGCCCCACTTTTCCTATCATTGGCATAGAGGGATTAAGGTTTGTCGGAAGACAAGTGAAGGGGGACGTGGTTCTAGTAGATAATGATACGGTCATTATAAAAAATCATAAGACAGGCCCTATTAAGAGAATTGGTCTAAGAAAAGTGGAGTTCTGGGAAAATAATGGTACTTACTGGGAATTAGATCGGACATCATTGGTCCTTCGGCCTGATTATGTCTCTGATGAATTGTCGAGTTTTCAGTGTAATTTGGCAGAGAATCTAAAGGACTATAACGCCATAATGGAAGAGCACAGGCTGAAGAACCTTGAAGTCCTGCAAACCGAATTGAAGAAAAACAAAATATAGGCTTGGAATGAAAAGAGCAAAACTTCTCGCCAAAATGCAACCATTTGACGCCAAGTAGACAAACTACCATCAAGGCACTTTATCGAAACTCGGTTTAAGAACTTACATTAGCAATTTGGAACGCAATTCTTCGAAGATCTAAAACATTATCTACAGTGCAATTCGTCTGAGACCGACCTGAGCGCCAAGGCATTTTTTAAGCAGGACTACTCAGCTGGAGCTTTTTCTTTCTCAGGAGCAGGTTGCGATCTGCCTCCAAAACGCTTTCTGAATCTCTCAACCCTTCCGCCAGTATCAATGAGCCTTTGCTCTCCCGTGTAAAATGGATGGGAAGCGGAAGAAACATCAAGAGGGCAGTATGGATAAGTATTTCCATCTGTCCATTCCTTGGTTTGATCGGCTTGCATTGTAGAACGGATCAACCAATATTTGTCCACGCTGGTGTCATGGAATAGAACTTCTCTGTATTCTGGATGTATATCGTTTTTCATTTCATATTCTTGATTGTTCCGGAGAAGCGAACTATACCAGACAGACAAAACATGGCAAATGCATAATTAGAACGAGAATCTTTTTCTTCTCAAAAAGACTATTCCCTCGACAATTAACTTATCCAAAAACTTAACAAATTATGGTGAGGCCCCGACTTTCTTCAGCTCTTTCCAACCCGTTTTGAATTAGCGAAATCCTCGGACTGGGAAACTGGCTTTGCGCTGAAGCCAATTTTGTTTTGAGTATTCGGATTCTCCGTCTACAACGTGCAAGGTATAAGCGTGACGTGAAAAGTTACTCGTGTTTGGCGAGCTGAAGTGCGGCAAAAGCCCGTCGAAGACAATAAGTGATCCTGCTGAGACCTCGAGCGGAATTGCGTCCTCTAACTCTGGCCACGGCTCATCATCAAGCGATTTCATAGACGATTGGGCATTTTCTACGATAAATTGTTGTCGAAGTTGAGAGCACTTTTTCGCAACCCACAGGCAACCATTTTCTTGAGTAGCGTCATCAACGGCGAACCAAAAGGCTTTAACTGTGTTCGGCCGAGTTGTAAAGAAAGTTGCGTCTTGATGCCAATCGACTTGATCACCAATCCGTGGCTGCTTGAATATATACATCGACTGCCAGATTTCTGGCTCCGTTACGCCAATATCACGAGAGATTTCTTCAAGCCTAGGATCTCTGGAAAATTTATCGAAGACTGGGTGCAAGTCATGCATTGCGTGCCCCAGTTTATTTATGCATTGTTCTGGTTTAAGTTTTAACAGCCCATCTTCTCCGAAGGCCCCGGATTCAAAAAAATACGATATCTTGTCCCCAGATGATAGGAAGTACTCAGTCGCATCGCGGCCGGAGCTATCACGGAAGATCTCTGTATGCGAGGTTAAATCAAAATCAGAGATCAAATTCATCGTAGCTGTGCGAAGAGATTCAAGCTCTTCATCTGATTTGAAATTTTCTAATATCAGCGATCCATTATTATGGAATTCTGACACTTGGCTTTCACTGAGCAAGAGGCGTTATCCTTGAAAAGTTCGTGGGAAGTTACCATTTTATATTATCTTTTACC
Organism: uncultured Gammaproteobacteria bacterium; assembly: GCA_913043075.1. Lineage (GTDB taxonomy): Bacteria > Pseudomonadota > Gammaproteobacteria > Pseudomonadales > Azotimanducaceae > UBA9659. Next base: position 11,345 of record CAJWLI010000016.1, on the reverse strand, counting down.
TACCCTGAAAGCCGTTTGTTTGTCATTTTCTAATTCTCTTAGATTATCTAATTTCCGGAAATCGCCCTTTTTGAAGTTTTCGTTTTCGAATTGATGAAACCCATTTTCTATAGCTTTCGTCCGGGTTTTTATATCTAGACGAAACGAGATCATTTCTCTTTATCTCTAGAAAAAAGATCAAACAAGGCGTCTAATAGTCTGTTATGTTGGAAATAAACTGAAAAAAAACCGAGTAGATATTCAGATATGAGACTAGAGAACAAAACAGCGGTTATATCTGGCGCAACCGGTGCTATTGGAGCTGCAACCTGTAAACTTTATCACTCAGAGGGCGCTAACATCGTAATGGTTGGAAGGTCAGAAAATAAACTTCAAGATTTAATGGAATCTTTTGACGACAAATCAAAGCTGAGAACGATCGTTGCTAATTCCAAGGATGAGAAGGAAATTCGAAATGCGGTACATTTTGCTAATGACCAGTTTGGTTCACTAGATATTGTATTGGCTAACGCAGGCACGGAGGGGGTCGTTAAACCTCTGACGGAGTTTACCGTGGATGAGTTCAACGAATTTCTATCCGTGAATGTTGTAGGTATCTGGCTTTACATGAAGCATTCGATACCATTGATGCAAAAACAAAGAAGTGGTTCCTTCATCGCGGTTTCATCAGGCGGCGGGGTGGTAGGGTTTAATGGCCAACTGCCCTATATCGCAAGCAAACATGCTGTAAATGGAATGGTAAAAACAGCATGCATTGAAAATGGCCAATACAACGTGCGAGTAAACGCGCTAGCTCCAGGCCCGGTGGACAATAGAATGATGAGATCTTTAGAAGAGCAATTAAACCCGAGTGATCCAGAGGCGTTAAGACAGAATATTATCTCTCAGATGATTCCAATGCAGAAATATTCAACGAACGAAGACATTGCAAATCTGGCACTCTTCCTCGGATCCGATGAATCAGCGAACTGTTCAGGAGCTGTGTTTCTCTCTGACGGAGGCTTTACGGCGGCATAAGATCATCCAATACCTTATTTCTCAATGCTTTTAAATTTTCAAGAGAACCCTAAACAATCTCCTGAAAGGGACCTTCTGGAATGGCATTGCAACAATTTAGATGAGGAAATCAAGGCCCTCTAAACTTTTATGAAGCTAGTATATTCTCACCCTAACCCCATCGTGCTTTGCAGCATGTCCAGCGCGTTAAACGAACTCGGAATAGAAACAGAGATTCGGAATGACATTTTGGGCGGAGCAACAGGAGAAATAGCTCCTGGTGAGACCTGGGTAGAGCTGTGGGTGATACGCGATGACAAAGCCCCCGGCGCCTCTAAGCGAATCAACGAAATACTAAAGCAGCCCGAGAGAGCTGAATGGATATGTAATTCCTGCCAAGAAACTAACCCGCCGACATTCGATTTTTGCTGGCTTTGCCATGAACCCTGCTAATTCTAATTACTAAAATAAGATTCTGGATCGTAAGTCCAGATAGAAAAACTCGAAATAAAGCGACTAATTAGACAGTATTGTCAATTTTATTTGAGCTGACTTCGATAATAACCGCAGAAAGATTATCCTTTGCGCCTTTTCTCAAGGCTTCATCGGTCAATTCTTCGAGAGCTAATTCAATCGTTTGATTTTTCAATGATTTCGCTATGTCCGGTAATGTTAACTCTTTGTAGAGTCCGTCTGTGCATATTAAATAGCGGTCGTGAGGCTCAAGGGGCGCAAAGTCCATATCAACCCTGAGATTTTGATGAACACCGATTGCTCTCGTTAAAATGTTTGATGTTGAAAGCAACTGAGCCTTATCCTGAGAGATTTCGCCCCGCCTTACTCGCTCTTGCGCAAGATTGTGGTCGGTGGTCATTAGCGTCAAAGAACCGCCCCTAAAGCGATATATTCTACTATCACCCGCCCAAAGGAAAACAACAATGGACTCAAAATTAAGCATTGCAGCGACTGTGCTTCCTATTACTCGTTTTTCGAACATTACTCTGCACGCTATATTCGCTAGACGAAACCTTGCCTCAATGTCTCTAATACTCTCGCTCAAAGTCTCTAGCCGTTTAAAACTTCTTAAGTTGTCTACGACAGCTGAGCTAGCTAGATCGCCGTCTTTTATCCCTCCTATTCCGTCAGCTACAAGCCAAAGACCCTGCTTTTCATCGACATAAAGAGCGTCTTCGTTTTTTTTGCGCACCAAACCAATGTGGGTCCTCGAACAGGAAGAAAATTGATATTTTTCTAGGGTTCTTGACGCAGCTAATTGGTTTTCAATATCTTTTAGGTGGTCCGTATTTATTGGCGGCAAGGGAGGCTCCCCGAAAAAATTTAACGGCTAAAGGGTCTTGTGCTTATTACTTCTCAAGACTGAGCAACCATTGGCTGATCCTCTTTCAAAGTTCTTATGATTTCGTCAAGAGACTTCGGGCGCTCTAACGGTTTTTTCTTGAGACACCGCATTGTTAGGTCAGCAATTAAATCGGAGGCCACCGCCCCTCTTCCAACAGCCTTTGGATCATCTGGATTTCTGAATCGAATATCATCAAGTAGTTCTCTAACAATTTTCCCCTTAAAAGGCGTCTCCCCAGTTAAAACCTCGTAAAGCACAGCGCCTAGGCTATATATGTCAGCTTGAAAACCAATATTCACGTCACGATCAATTTGTTCAGGGGACATATACATCACCGTGCCTTGAAGTTTTCCCTCCCCGGTCATGTTGACCAGACCATCTACTTCATTTGTCTCGTTTTCCTCAGAAAGGCTGTTAGGGCTTTTAGACCAAACCTTCGCCATTCCCCAATCTAACAAAAGCACCTCTCCGTAGGGACCAACGAGAATATTATCTGGTTTAACGTCTCTGTGCAGCACACCTGCAGAATGGGCATAAGCTAGGGCGTTAGCAATCTGAATAACAACACCGAGGAGTTGGGAAAGGTCATACCTTTCCCGATAATTGAGTAATTCTCTCAGCGTATAACCACGCACTAACTTCATTGTAAAAAAGTAATTACCTTGATTGTCCCGTCCAATTTCGTATGTTGGTATGGTGTTTGGATGCTGAAGCAATGCTGAGATTCGAGCCTCGCGAAGTAAGCGTTTTTTCTCTATGGGGTTATTTTGAAATTCAGAACGCAACGTTTTATAGCAGACCGTTCTTCCGAGGTGCAGATCCCTGCATGACGTGATAACGGACTTACCTCCCTTGGCGAGAGCAGAGAAAAAAGCGTAGCGTGTTTTTTGGTTAAGAGCTTCCGGAAGCGGCGCATCGGTATCCTCAAGAAATATCTTGCTCTCTAAAAGCTTTTGTGTTTCCAAATACGACATAAAGAATCCTCAGCACTTTTGTATCTCATAAAGTTACTAAAGCATAGTCTTTTGACCAATGAGCCCCCGCTTTTTCTTTTTGATCTTTAGAGATTGCTTCTCAAAGCTCAGCTAAACCGACTTTAAGTGATTAAGAACCTGCTCTAAAGCAGATGGTCCGCCCATGGTGCCATCACCCGAGTTTGGCATGTCGCCGTTTTTGAAATCGGCGAGAGTTTCTTTGCCGTCTCTTATGTCCTCTGGTTTAGGTGCCTTATAAATATCTTCTTTCTCAACGGCAAATAAAGGTTTAGATCTCGCCCAATTTAAGCGAGCAAAGTATCCACCTCCTGCTTCGTAAATGTTTGCCTTAGCTTGGCAATTTGGGTGAGCCAGCCAGGCTACCATCGCTGAAACCTTGTCTGGGGAGAGTCGGTCCATAAGTGCCCTAGGAGGACTCGGAGGCAACGATTTGCCTTGCTGCTCTCGACGCTGATTAACAGAAGCCGCAAAGTCCTGGGTCATCCTAGTTTCCGCTTGTGGAATCAGAATGTTGCACTTTATGTCTAATTTTAACTTTAGAGCTTCAAACTGGAGCGAATTCGCAAGACCGATAAGGCCAGCTTTGCTAGCAGCGTAGGCGGCTACTCCAGCGCCGTACATGGCTGGAGAACATGTCATAATCGAGCGTCCATATTCTTGCTTAACGAAGATTGGCCACACAGCTTTCATAACACTGAAAACACCCGTTAAATTTATATCGATAGTGCGCTGCCATGATTCTAAAGTTAGCTCAGACCAAACCTCAGGCGTTAATATCCCGGCGTTATTCACGACAATATCAGCTCGACCATAAGCCTCGATCGCAGCCGCCACGATCAACTCGCCTTGCTCAACGGATTCGTAGTTGGCTGTCGCCTCTCCCCCTGCAGCTTTAATTTCTTCGACTACAGCGTCAGCCACTTTTGACTCAACACCACCCCTGCCGTCATAAGCCCCCCCCAGATCGTTTATTAAAACCTTGCATCCTCTCGAAGCCAGAAGGAGAGCATGCTGCCGTCCTAGGCCCCTCCCGGCTCCAGTGATAATCGCGACCTGTCCAGTGAAATCTAAGGTATCTGTATTTTTCATTCTTTGTCTTTTCCTATGTCTTGTTGGATTCTATAAAACAACGTGATCTTGCGTCAGATTTGCGGGACTTAACATACCCAACTATCTTTAGTCTTTCAGGGAGCTCTCGACTCTCTAATGTAACTCATAAGTTTGTTCACCAGATGCTCAACCTCCAACAATAATCCAATCCCTGAACCCCATCGTAACTTTGGTCGATTAGAATTAATTTAAGTAGAGCGTCGTACAGCAAAATGAGATTTTTTATTGCAAAGTCCTTAACAAGTTTTTTTAGATTCTTTGCTGACACCTTTTTCGCTAAACGCTACGGGCACAGAGCCGTAGTGTTAGAAACTATAGCTGGGGTTCCTGGAATCGTAGCCGGGATGTTGCTGCACATGAAGAGCCTCAGGAAAATGAAGACAGGATATGGCCCAGAAATCAGGGAGATGCTTGCTGAGGCGGAAAACGAGCGGATGCATCTCATGTTCTTTATTGAAATAGCTCAGCCTAATTTGCTGGAGAGATATTTAGTTTTGATTGCACAGTTTTTCTTTATGGCTTTTTATTTCGTCCTGTACGTTGTGGATTACAAGACAGCGCACAAAATGGTAGCCCTTTTCGAAGAAGAAGCCGTGAAAAGTTATACAGATTATTTAGCGCTGGTAGAACGTGGACACGTAGAGAACGTGCCTGCACCAAAACTCGCGATCGACTATTATGGTATGGGCACCGGCGCCCGATTGTCCGATCTGATAATCAGGGTGAGAGCAGACGAGCAACATCACAGCGAAGTTAACCATTCCTACGCAGCTTTTAGCAGCCCCAGGCCAAAACCAAAAAAAATTCGTCTCGGAGCGGGAGAGCCAGAGGGATTGCGTTAGGCGTCGAGATTGTTTAATTTTCATTTGGGTGAGGCCAAAAAAACCATTCATGTTAACGAAATCCGATCTATCTTCTCGTAGGCGAAAAGTGAAAACCTAGATTCCTTCTCTAGCATCACACCTCAAGCTTTAGGGCTAAGCAGCTTAACGCTCAATTGTTTCTTAGTTAAATTAGTATTAAGTTAATGACATATACATTTTGACGTGCGCGGGAAAATTTATGAGACAAGAATACGATATTGAATTAAAGGACTTTCAAAAAGACTATCTCGCAGGCATTACAGAAAAATACGATCTGCCTGATATGGGAAAAGCAATCCGTTGCTTAATTGACTATGCCATCGAGATGGAAGAGCAAGAGATTGAGATCTTCAAATTGGAACGCTGCCATTCCTGCGATTGATTCAATGATTACTTTAGATTATTGAACCCGACGCGCGGGAGTAAAACCAAAGAGGAACGTGCAACAGTGACGGAAAAGAAACAGGACCCCGATAGCCCTAAGGTGGATATGGATAACCTATACGGCTCATGGAAGTACGCGAAGATTACTAGCGAGCACGTAACCAAGGCCGTCGCTAAAATGAATAAAGATCATCAGAAGAAAGAAAATATTTCAGAAGAACCTCAAAAAAAGCTAAAGCCAATCAAATGAATTATCCGCTCTCTCTCGAGAGGCATGGGTAATAACGCTTGATTCTGCATGGTCTACAGAACGGCATTACAGTCGAAATGTATTACATTCGAGACGTTAGCCCCCCCGCCATTAGAACCAGTTGTGTTTTTTCAAAAAGCAAGACCTCTACTTAAAACTATAGCCGTTCTGCCATGGGACTAAATGAACTTGAGTGGTTCTCAATACAGGCATAAGTTATTCTGAATTAGTGATATGCATAAAGAGGAATCTATTGATGGGAAGAGCTAAAGAAGTTATCGAGCAGTTTTGGGGGATTCAGGATGGAGGGGATTACACCAAAGTAGTAGACCTATTCTCGGAAGACGCTGTACTCGTCGATCCTTTTTTCGGGACATTCGAAGGGAAAGCGGCGATCGCAGAATTCATGAAAAAAATGAACGAAGAAACAGCCTCCTCCGGCACAAGTTTTGTAGCGAGAGAAATCGCTGGAGACAACGAGGTTGCTTGGGCACAGTGGACTGCACAAACGCCAGCAGGCGAGCTCGAGGGGTGCGGTTTATACCGCGTAAAAGATGGACTGCTCACCTATTATAAGGATTATATGAACGCCCCGGCTAAAACTTAAGAGACTTAGCGAGGATAAATTTTCGTTATGTGTTTCTAACCTCCCTTCAAACAAGCACGAAATAAGCAGTAATAGCCTGTGCTCTCTCTAGAACTAAAAATAAAGGGTTAACCCTCTGCGCCCCCTTTTTTCATAGTCAAACATCACACTAGTCAAAATCCACTTTAAAACACCCGATCTTTTTGATATGTTGTATCATAGATTTGATACGAAACCTAAGGCGAGGGTTGATCAATGCACCGTCCAGAAAACAAACTTCCTGTTACTGTTTTATCGGGTTTCCTCGGAGCAGGCAAAACGACTGTTTTGAGTCATATCCTAAACAATCGAGAAGGCAAAAAGGTTGCGGTTATCGTTAATGATATGAGCGAGATCAATATTGATTCCGCGATCGTTCAAAATGAGGTTTCTTTAAACCGAAGCGAAGAAAAGCTAGTAGAGATGAGCAATGGTTGCATCTGTTGCACCCTCAGAGAAGACCTTTTGGAAGAGGTAACAAAGCTCGCCGAGGAGAAACGATTCGACTACCTGGTGATTGAGTCCACTGGAATTTCAGAACCCCTGCCTGTTGCTGAGACCTTTACGTTTGCTGATGAGAATGGCGCCTCGCTTTCGGACGTAGCCTCGCTCGACACCATGGTGACGGTTGTTGACGCCGTTAATTTTCTAAAGGATTACGATGAAGCTAAAGATCTTCAAGACACTGGCGAGTCGCTTGGAGAGGATGATGCTCGAAGTGTTACAGATCTTTTAGTAGAACAGGTCGAGTTTGCAGACGTCATATTAATCAGCAAAACGGATATAGCAAAAACATCTGAAATCGACCGTTTGACTGCAATCCTAAAGACCCTTAATACTCGCGCGAAAATTTTACCTATAGAAAAAGGCCAAGTTCAAGTCAGTCAGGTCTTAGACACAGGCAAATTCAGTTTTGAAGAAGCGCAGAAAGCACCGGGTTGGCTAAAAGAAATGCGCGGCGAGCATGTTCCGGAAACTGAGGAATATGGTATCGGCAGTTTCGTTTATGAGGCACGGCGGCCATTTAATCCTGAAAAATTCTATCAGTTTCTTCACACAACCGAGCGATTCGGCAAGTTGATTCGCTCCAAAGGTTATTTCTGGCTAGCAACCCGACCTCGTTTCGCAGGCCAGTGGAGCCAGGCGGGAGGAATTGCTCACTATGGCTTTGGTGGAATGTTTTGGATGGCGGTGCCGAGAGACAACTGGCCAAAGGATTCGGAATCCCTAAACGCCATTAATCAGCTGTGGGTAGAGCCCTTTGGCGATATGCGCCAAGAACTTGTATTCATCGGCCAGAATCTCGATCAAAGGGGTATCACAAAAACTCTCGATGAGTGCCTCCTGACTGAAGAAGAGGTTCTTCAAGGGAAAGATTACTGGATTAAGTTAGAGGATCCTTTTCCTGATTGGGACCAAATTAATGAGGCAAGCTAGTTCAATTCCAAGAAAAAATAGGTAGTCCAAGACGATGCAACACGTATTGACTGATCGAGTCAGTGATCTCAAAAAAATCTATGACGAAAATATCGAGTTAGTCTCGGTTGCGCGTTCTTGTTCGGAAAGGCTTGAATCCCTCGCAGACGGGTTGTTCAAAAGAAGAGCAGTCATAGAGCTTGACTGGCGACAAGCGGCGACAGACAAAGAAACCCCGCTAAGAGAGCTTGAATGTGTAATGCAAACACAAGAAGAGGCAACATTCCTCGCAAACGAAATTAATTTCGTTAACAAGATTCTGCGTGAACTTCTTGACTGTGAGGAAGTTAGGGTTCGCGTTGCCACTATTCATGGGCTCATGTGTCCGAAGTTTCATGCTGATCATGTTTTTTGCCGGATGCTTGTTACAGTAAGGGGCCCATCAACAGAATGGATTGCCTGCGACGACGTTCAGCAAGATATACTTAGTGATTCCGATTCGGATACACTTCCATTAAAAGAGGGAAAAACAATCCGTAAGTTAATCCCCGGTGATATGTCATTACTTAAGGGAGGAAAATGGCAAGACGGATTTAGCGGTGTCGTCCATCGCTCTCCCCACGAGGAGGGTCCACGCCTATTATTAACCTTCGATCCAATTCTCACGGGCTAATGTGTTTCGAAATTTTTCTATATTTTTAATAAAACAATTTTCCACCCAACTAGTTTGTATAGAGAAATATCAGTAGGATAAAGAAGTATCTACTTAAAGGGGGAAGATCTTGGCGAACTTAACATTCATGAACCAGACCATTTTCGACCACGGCGCGAGCCAACAACTCGGTTCCGTACTGGTCCAACACGGCATTCGTCGTCCGTTGTTATGCACAGACCAAGGACTCGTCAGTCTTGGCATGGTGTCTCAATTGATAGACACGCTTAGCAATGAAGCCGCGCTTACCATTTTTGACAAGACCCCCGAGAACCCAACTCAGGTTGCCGTAGAAGAAGCGTTAGCTCTCTATCGAGAACTAAAATGCGATGGGGTCGTTGCTTTTGGTGGAGGGTCTTCAATGGATCTAGCAAAAGCGGTGGCGCTCGGTGCGACACATGAGGGAGACCTGTTGGAGTACACTGCTGGTTTGGGAGGAATTGAAAAGATTGGTCAAGTAGCGCCTCTTATCGCAATTCCAACAACGTCCGGGACGGGAAGCGAGGTTTCATCTGGCTCCGTGATCATAATGAATAATGGCGAAAAACTAATCCTGATCAGCCAAAATCTTATACCGAAAACCGCGATTTGTGACCCGTCGCTAACCCTAGGTTTACCAGCTCGCTTAACCGCAGCGACAGGCATGGATGCAGTGACTCACTGCATCGAAGCCCTGCTCTCCCCAGCCATCAATCCGCCAGCAGAAGCTGTTGGATGTGACGGCATCGAGAGAGCGGTTGGACAGGGACATTTATTGAAAGCAGTTGCAGATGGACAAGACGCCGATGCGCGGTGGAATATGATGATGGCAGCAAGTGAAGGCGCAATGGCCTTTAGCAAAGGCCTAGGGGCGGTGCACTCTATGAGTCACGCCTGTGGCGCAGACCAATCACTGCGCCTTCACCACGGGACGCTGAATGCGGTAATCCTTCCCACTATTTTGGACTTCAATAGAGATCACGTAGGTGACAAGTATGCTCGGCTAAACTCTGCAATGGGAATTAGTAACGACTCGGATCCCGCTGAAGCTATTCGAACCTTAAACTCCGATCTCGGTCTTCCAGCAAATCTGGAGGAAATGGGAGTTAAAAGAGATGCGATTCCTGATCTGGCTCAGCATGCGGCGAAAGACATCTGCACTTTCACAAACCCCAGACCGGCTTCGGTTGAAGACTATGAAGATCTGTATGACAAAGCGCTTTCAGGATAAATAGAGAGAAATTTTTCAGATGAAGTTTGACTGATAAAGATCATTTCAGTCGAAACTCAAAGAGCCATAATCAGTCGTAACCCAGTGACAACCGGGTTACGCTTCTTTGAGTTATCCAAAACCAAGAGCCCTGCCTTGTAGGTTTTGACACAGAGACGCTCACCTTTTTAAAGAAAAAAAACTCGCCTTATTCCCCAAGATTCGTTTGTATTTAAACGAAAGCAGTGGCCAATAGTTTGTAAGAAGCTCGTCGCAAAAGCGAATGAGGGCAAGCAACCACTTAGAACCAGATAGGTTTCTGAAAGTTGCTTTTTCTAGGTGCCGCAGCACATCTTAAATTTTCGCCCACTGTCGCAAGGACAAGGGTCGTTTCTGCCAATTTTTTCCGAGCGGCGTTTGAAAGGCAATACAGGAGCACAGCAATCCGAATCGCTGCAGCAGGAGGTTTCTGTCTCCTGAATTTCATAACTCTTTTTTGTGTCTTCCATAAACGAAGCTACTTTCTATTATTTATCGACTGGTTCCTATCAAACGCAGATCGCGTGAAGCAAGCCCTCCTCAAACGTCTGATCAGGAAAACCCGACTTGGCTATTACTTCAATTCGACTATCCTTTATATCCTTAAGACTCAGCCGGTCTACCCCATCTCCCGAAAAATTATAAGCTTGAGAGCCGTTATTGGTGCGAAGAGTAGCTTTTATTCGCTCTGCACTTGCCGACCCAAACAAACTCGCGATTAGCCGGTCATCAAACACAAAAGAAGACCTAAAGATCCATCCATATGACTCAAACTCCTTACCGAGATTCTTAAAACGCAAAAAACCCTCCGCGGGAAATGTTTTTGTCTCCTCTTCCGCATGTTCAACCCCCTTTTCGCTGAACGAATCGAATTCATGGGTTACCGGGTTGTCTGTCGGGTTATAACGAGAGATTTCTTCTAACCACTCTAAACTTAATCTGCTCGACGGGGCTCCTAAAATTCTTGGAGGTCTCACTAAACGAAGAGAGTCGAGATATTTCTTTAGTTGGTCGATTTCGTTTCCCTCATACAAATCCGATTTGCTCGCAAAAACGACATCAGCAACTTCAACCTGTTGCTTGAATATCGGATTTTTAGTGTAGCTTGAGTCGGATATTTTTCGGGCATCAATCAGTGTTATAGTCGCTCCCAAACTTAGTAAAGAACTGTAATGTTGGTCTGTAAGGGCGTCAATTAATTCTCTTGGATGACCTAGACCAGATGGCTCGATGATAAGTCGATCGGGTTTAGCCCTGGCCAGGAGCATATTTAGAGCCATGTGCAGAGGAATCCCTGATGAGCAACACATGCACCCTCCTGGAACTTCTCTTACAAATATATCGGGGATTGCTGACTGAGATAACATTGTTCCATCTATGCCTACCTCACCGAACTCATTCACAAG
>CAJWLI010000015.1 GCA_913043075.1 uncultured Gammaproteobacteria bacterium | reverse complement strand
AATAAAGGTTAATTGTACTTTGCAATGGTTTGGAATACATCGAAAAAGATCGCTTATTTTCCCCCTCGAGGTTTAATTCACAACAATGAAATTAAGTTGACTCCGATATCTTGTCGTTCAACTATCTCCGTCTTTTTCACGAGGTATTTCCCCTCGATTTTAATTTTCTCTCTTGCTAGCTGCACATTGACCCCGAGTCTTCCAGAGAAAGAGATGGGTTTAAACCAAGCCCAAGATAAAGAATCTACCTCCTACGAAAAAAAAGAAGAGGCTCCTAAAGCTGATCGAACCAAATCATTCGAAGGTGATGAACTTTTGGATCTTCTAGAAGCAGAAATTGCCGGTCATCGCGGAGATTATCAAAAGGCTCTTAAGAATTACGAGAACGTCGCTGTTTCGACGAAGGATCTAGGGGTTTTGAAAAGAGCCTTAAACATTGCAGAGTATTTAAGAGAAAGTGAAGCCGCTATGCGCCTTGCAAAGATTTGGGCCTCAGAGGAACCAAGCAGCGTAAGTGCCCATTCTAAGATCATAGAGAAAAGCCTCAGCCTAGGTTTATTCGATGTCGCTCTTTCGAGCATGAAGGATCTGAAAAAGTTAGGAGAATCTCCCAATTTTGAGATTCTCACGATCGCAATGGCTAAAAGCCCAACGGACGAAAAGAAAAAGATTTTAGCTATTCTTGAGGAGCTTGTTGCATCTTATCCCAATGACTCAGGTCTTTTGATGACTGCCGCCACTTTCTATTCTCAAGTTTTATCATTTGATAAAGCGTTGACAGTTATAAATGCTCTGCTTAGAGAGGACGTGGATTCAAAGAAAATTTCGTTGAAGGCGAGGATTTTAGTTGGAAAAGGCGAAGTAGAAAAGGCAAAGGATGTATTGCGTTCATATCTGAAAAAAAATGCGGAAGATATAGGGGTGCTAGTTCTGCTAGCTCAAGTGCTTTTTGAGCAAAAAGATTTTAAAAAAGCAAAGGCTCAATACCAGCTAGCGCTAGAGCTTAGACCTAATGATGGTGCGTTACTTCTGGCGTTGGCGATAATATCGTTGGAACAAGAAAATGACGCCGAGGCCGAGAAAATTTTTGAAAGAATGATTCGTTGGAGTTTGAGAGTCGACGACGCATATTATCACCTAGCAGGTATTATGGAGCGAAAAAAAGATCTCCCTCAATCTTTAGAGTATTACAAAAAAGTATCAAGAGGTTATGGTTTTATGCCCGCTCAAATGCGTATCGCATCTCTCATAGAAACTTTAGATGGGATTGAAAGCTCCAGAAATCATTTCACAGTGCAACGTTCTCTTTATCCCTTGAGCTCTAGAAATTTTAGTTTACTCGAGGCCCAATTTCTGTCGGAAAGAAGGCTCTTCAATGAAGCTATCGCAGTTTTAGATAGCGAGCTGGTCCAAAAGCCCAATGATATAGCGATACTTTACAGAAAAGCGATGATCGGAGGTGAATCTGGAAAGATCGATATTTTGGAAAAGGCTTTAAGTCGGATCCTCGAAATTGACCCAGATAACGCAGATGCATTAAATTCATTGGGTTACACATTGGCAGATAAAACTGATCGATTTCAGGAAGCCTTCGAGCTGGTCAGCAAAGCCCTCTCAATAAGACCCGATGATCCTGCCTTTATTGACAGCATGGGATGGATTCACTATCGCCTAAATAATTTAGAGCAGGCGATTTCGTTTCTAACAAAAGCTTTAAGTTTGCTCAAAGATGATGAAATTGCAGCGCACCTTGGAGAGGTTCTTTGGATGGCAGGAAGAAAGAACGAGGCTCTTGAAGTTTGGGAAAATGGGCTTGAACTTGAGCCTGAAAGTCAAGTTTTGAGCAAAGTAAAAGCAAAATTCCAGTTAGAATGAGGGTGCGAGGACTCTTTATTTTTGTTTCTGCCTCTCTCTTATTCAGTTGCGTGAATACTGAGTTTGCGGCGTTCGATCCGAATCTTGAATGGACCATTAGGGGGAAAATTTCTATTAACAGCTCCCAAGCGTCAGGAATTTACAATTTCGCAGTTTTAAAAAAAAACGAGGTCAAGGAAATAGTTGTATCTTCCGTTTTTGGGATAGATATTTATAGGATAAAACTTATGTCGGACGGGGCTTTGGTTGAAGATCTCCTGTTTGATGGTATTTTGCGCAAACCCAAAGGTTTAGATAGTGTCCTTAAAGAAAATCTTGAGTTCATTTCGCGTTGGTTACCATTTTGGGCTGTAGGCCAGGACAAATTTGGTGAGCCATCAGCAATAGTTTTGCGAGAGGATGGGTGGAGTATTGAGCTAGCTGGTTTTGCAGGAGGCAGACCTGCAAGGATAATCCTTAATAAAGGGAATATTCGCGCAAAAATTAGGGTCTTAGAGATTGAAAACCTCAATTTGACAGTGGAATGATCGCACATCAAAATAGCATAATGAAACCGTTGAAAGACGTAGCCATCAAGTTTGTGTGTTGATAGAATTCATCCCTCAGGATTTGTTGCCAACTTCATAGGAAGAAAAGAGAGTTATTGGGGTGTCGCCAAGTTGGTAAGGCACAAGGTTTTGATCCTTGCATGCGCAGGTTCGAGTCCTGCCACCCCAGCCAGACCATCTTTTAATGTGTCAGGAATTCATAGTGGCAGAACTAAAGATATTTTCGGGGAACGCGCACAAAGTGCTTGCGAACAGAGTTGTGGATCGCTTGCGAATGGATTTAGGCGTAGCAGACGTAGGTCAATTTAGCGATGGAGAAATCTCGGTAGAAATCCACGAGAATGTTCGTGGAAAAGATGTTTTTATTATCCAGCCGACATGTGCGCCTACGAACGATAATCTGATGGAATTAGTTATTATAGCTGATTGTCTCCAGCGTGCTTCAGCAGCAAGAGTGACTGCGGTAGTGCCTTATTTCGGCTACGCTCGGCAGGATCGGAGAGTCAGATCCGCGAGAGTTCCAATAACAGCAAAAGTTGTAGCAGACATGTTGGGTAGTGCCGGTATTAATCGAGTTTTGACGGTAGATCTTCATGCAGACCAGATTCAAGGTTTCTTTGGTATACCGGTAGATAACATTTATGGATCCCCCGTGCTGCTATCTGATATTGAAAGAAAAAATTATCAAGATCTAATTATTGTTTCTCCTGATGTGGGTGGAGTCGTAAGAGCTAGGGCCATGGCAAAACAATTGGATGATGCGGATTTAGCAATAATAGACAAGAGAAGACCAAAAGCGAATGAGGCCGAGGTAATGAATATCGTTGGGGATGTTCAAGGGAGGACTTGTTTGCTAGTGGACGACATAGTTGATACCGCTGGAACCTTGTGCGCCGCTGCGGAAGTATTAAAAAAGAATGGAGCCAATAAGGTTGTAGCTTATTGCACCCATCCGGTGTTGTCTGGAACTGCGATAGACAATGTCGATAAATCGACTTTGGACGAAGTTGTTGTTACGGATACAATTCCGTTGACAAAAGAAGCGCAAGAGTCGAATAAGATTAGGCAACTCAGCGTTGCTGACGAGCTAGCCGAATCAATTCGCAGAATAAGTAATGAAGAGTCACTAAGTGCACTCTTCACTAAACGGGTCCAGCCAACTCTTTTTTGATATGTTGGCTACTAAACCATTTAATTGACTGGTCGCAGTTTATTAGATGAGAAAGGAGTAAATAATGTCAGATTTTGATTTAACTGCAGAATCTCGCAGTGACAGAGGGAAAGGAGCGAGCCGCCGCCTTCGTCGCGAAAGCGGGATGGTTCCGGGTATTTTGTATGGAGCTGGTAAAAACCCCGAAGCCATTTCGATTGCCCACAAGGATCTTTTTAAGGCCTGCGAAAATGAGGCTTTTTTCTCTCATATTTTAGATATAACCCTTGAGAATAAAATCCAAAAAGCCATATTGAAAGATCTACAAAGACACCCCTCAAAGAGCCTAATCCTGCATGCAGACTTTATGAGAGTGGAGATGGACCAGGTAATTACGGTAGAAGTCCCTCTCCGATTTGTGAACGAAGAGAGCTGCGTTGGAGTTAAGCAAGGTGGCGGCAATATTTCAAGAAACATGACTTCGCTAGAGGTTTCGTGTTTGCCCGGTGATCTGCCTGAGTATATAGAGGTTGACATTGAGTCGGTCGGGGTAGGTGAATCGATCCATATGAGCGAATTAGTTTTGCCCGACACTCTTAATGTTCCTGCTCTGCAACAAGGCAGCGATTATGACCAGGTCGTAGTATCCGTTAATGCTCCGAAACGGGCTGAAGAAGATTCCGATCAGACTTCGGAAACAGATTCTTCAGAATCTGATGATTCCTCCAAGTCCGATGAAAGCGATTCCTCGAATGACTGACAAATGCTAGATTTGCGTGGGACAGCGTAGCGAGCAAGAATCTATTCGACTGATGGTTGGGCTTGGCAACCCTGGCGAGAAGTACTTGAATACCCGACACAATGCGGGAGTTTGGTTTCTTCAAAGCGTGGCAAGATTTTCAGAAAGCACCTTTAAAGAGGAAAAAAAATTCTTCGGCAAAGTAGCGACAGCTAGGATTTCTGATTTGGAAGTGATGCTTCTTCTCCCTCAGACCTACATGAATGAGTCTGGACGAAGCGTAGCTGCTATGGCGAATTATTATAAAATGAATGCCTCCCAGATCTTGGTGGCCCATGACGAAGTAGATTTGCCTGTTGGAAGACTGCGTTTGAAAGAAGGGGGTGGATTAGCCGGACACAATGGCTTGAGGGACGTTTCGCGGAGTCTGTCTTCTACCCTTGATTTCAGGCGTCTTAGGATTGGGGTGGGGCGTCCAAAAATCGAAGAAAATGTAGTTGGACATGTTCTCGGAAAAACACCTTTGTCCGAGAAGAGATTGATTGATGATTCAATTTTGCTGACTCATTCTTTATTGCCGGAACTCGTTGGAGGGGAGTGGCAGAAAGCCATGAATAAGTTACATACCGAATGCTGACAAGGTTAGCACATGGAGACTTCAGATGGGATTTAAGTGCGGGATAGTTGGTTTGCCCAATGTGGGGAAATCAACGCTTTTCAATGCTCTAACTAATGCCGGTATCGGAGCAGAGAATTTCCCATTCTGCACGATTGAACCTAACTCTGGTTTAGTTCCTCTCCCCGATTCGAGATTGCAGCAACTAGCTGAAATGGTCGAAACCAAGAAAGTGGTACCGACAGTAGTAGAGTTTGTTGACATAGCCGGGCTTGTTAAAGGCGCCTCCAAGGGAGAGGGTCTAGGAAACCAGTTTCTTGCTAATATAAGAGAAACTCATGCGACAGCTCACGTTGTCCGATGCTTCGAGGATGAGAATGTTGTGCACGTTGCCAATAAAATAGATCCAATCGCCGACATAGAAATAATCAACACGGAACTGCAACTTGCGGATTTAGAAACCATAGAAAAGACCATATTAAGAGTTTCAAAGAACGTAAAAAGTGGTGATAAAGAAGAGATTGCTAGGCTCTCAGTCTTGGAAAACGTCCAAGATCATCTGAGTCGAGGAAATCCAGCTAGAAGCGCGGTTTTAGATGATGAAGGGAACAGGCTAATTGATTCTCTGCAACTTATTAGTAGAAAGCCAGTCTTGTATATTGCCAATGTCGATGATTCTGGTCTAAACGGCAATAAATATACTGCGCTTGTGGAAAGATTAGCGGAAGAAGAGGGCGCCGAATTTCTTGTGATTTGCAATAAGCTCGAGGCAGAAATATCTGAACTCGAGGAAGAGGAAAAGAAGGAATTCCTCGTAGAACTAGAGTTGGATGAACCCGGCCTTGATAGATTTATTAGGGCCGGCTACGACTTGCTAAGTTTGCGAACCTACTTTACGGCTGGGCCGAATGAAACGAGGGCGTGGACTTTCAAAGAAGGCACGAGTGCTCCGGGAGCCGCGGGCATTATCCATACCGATTTTGAGAAAGGGTTCATCAGAGCTGAAGTTATATCGTTTGATGATTACGTTTTGTTTTCAGGCGAACTTGGCGCCAAAGAGGCAGGGAAGTGGAGGTTAGAGGGAAAGGATTACGTCGTCCAAGACGGGGACGTAATCCACTTTCGATTTAACGTATAACTTTTGGATCAATTACGCTGCTTGGTTGGCCTTCTTTATAACCTCTTCTGCGACGCTGTTTGGGCAAGCTGCGTAATGACTGAACTCCATTGAAAATTGGCCTCTTCCCGAAGTCATAGTTCGCAGGTCCCCTATGTAACCGAACATTTCTGCGAGTGGCGCGGTAGATTTAATTCTTACTCCGGTGGATGCTGAATCTTGTCCTTGAATCATTCCTCGACGACGGTTCAGGTCTCCTATCACATCTCCTACGTGCTCATCTGGTGTGAAAACATCGACCTTCATAATTGGTTCCATCAACTGCGGGCCTGCTTTCGGCATTGTTTGACGATAAGCGGCTTTTGACGCAAGTTCATATGCAATGGCAGAAGAGTCGACAGCGTGAAACGCCCCATCCATCAGAGTGATCTTTACATCAAGAAGTGGGTAACCCGCCAAGGGACCTTCCTCCATGCTGAGTTGGAATCCTTTTTGAACAGCGGGCCAAAACTCTCTTGGAACATTTCCTCCTGTCACCTTGGATTCAAATTCAAATCCAGATCCAGTTTCAGCAGGCTCTACGACATAATCAATCTTCGCAAATTGTCCTGCGCCTCCAGACTGTTTTTTGTGTGTATAGCTGTCTTCAATCTTTTGAGTAATTGACTCTCTGTAAGCAACCTGGGGCGCGCCCATGTCGACCTCAACACCGTGAGTTCTCTTTAAGATATCTACTTTGATATCTAGATGGAGTTCTCCCATTCCTTTAATTATAGTCTCACCCGATTCTTCGTCGGTTTCTACCCGGAAGGAAGGGTCCTCTTGGATCATTTTTCCAAGAGCTACTCCCATTTTCTCTGACGCAGCTTTATCTATTGGATGTATAGCGATAGAGATCACCGGATCAGGAAAAACCATGGGCTCTAAGGTAGCCGGTTGGTTAGTATCGCAGAGGGTGTGTCCAGTTTGAGTATTTTTCATCCCAATCAGAGCCACTATATCTCCAGCCTGCGCTGAATCTTTTTCTATTCGCTCATCGGCATGCATCTCAACAATTCGTCCAATTCGTTCATTTTTCCCAGTGTATGTATTTAGGACGTTATCTCCTTTTTTTAAATTCCCGGAATAAATTCGTGTAAAGGTTAACGCTCCAAACCGATCATCCATTATCTTAAAAGCGAGAGCTCTGAGAGGCTTTTCTGGATCTACGGTTGCAAAGCCGCCAGTTTCATTCCCCTCGAGGTCTATCTCCGGTTGCGGTTTGACCTCTGTTGGGTTTGGAAGGAAGTCGACGACCGCATTTAAAACAGGTTGGATTCCCTTATTCTTGAATGCGCTCCCACAGAACGTCGGGAAAAAATCTAAGTTTATGGTGCCTTTTCTTACACAAGCCTTTAGAGTATCAATTGAAGGCTCTTCTCCCTCTTCTAGGTAAGCCATCATGGCCTCATCATCTTGTTCCAGTGCAGTTTCTATGAGCTTTTCCCGGTACTCTTCTACCTTGGGAATCAAATCTGCTGGCACCTCTTCGATTTTGTAGCTCTCTGGGTTGCCGGAGTCGTCCCAAATCCAAGCCTTTTTTGTCAGCAAGTCAACGATTCCAGTGAAATCGTCTTCTTCTCCTATTGGGAGAGTCATAATTAGAGGGTTTGCCCCAAGGACCTTTTCAATCTGATCAACTACCTTATAGAAATCGGCACCCAAACGGTCGAGTTTATTAACGAATATAAGTCGAGAAACCTCGGAGTCGTTTGCGTAGCGCCAATTAGTCTCGGATTGAGGTTCCACTCCTCCCGACCCACAAAAAACTCCAATTCCTCCATCGAGTACTTTTAGCGAGCGATAGACTTCTATCGTAAAATCAACGTGCCCCGGCGTATCTATTATGTTGAGTCGGTGGTCATCCCAAAACGCAGTCGTTGCTGCTGATTGGATGGTAATGCCTCTTTCCTGTTCTTGTTCCATGAAATCTGTTGTCGCGGCGCCGTCGTGTACCTCTCCCAGCTTATGTATCTTGCCAGTCAGTTTGAGAATTCGTTCGGTTGTGGTCGTTTTCCCAGCGTCCACATGGGCAAAAATTCCAATATTTCTATACGTACTCAGGTCACTCATTATTTGCGCTCTTTTCGTTTATGGTGGCTAATCTATTTTTTTGGTTTTTCCGACTATACATGCAACCTTCAGTTGCGAAGGCTCGGCGCGAATCTTATCTCAACAGCATTGCAGGTTCTATAGGTTGAGACGTTTTTTTATAGGTTTTTCTGAGGTTTACGAGGATTTAGGCCCAAATTAGTCTGTTAATCAAAATATCTAAGACATTCCTTAAATCAGAATGTTAGGCTTGCGTCATTTTGGCAACGATAGAGCTCGGTCATCGATCGATATCAAAGGTAAGATGATGGGGCTAGAAGAGCATTAGTCGATCGATTTGTTCTTGACTATGGCAATACTTACTTAGAAAATTTCGTCCGTATGTTTCGGCACTTTGTGGCTACGTAGCTCAGCAGGTTAGAGCACAGCATTCATAATGCTGGGGTCGGTGGTTCAAGTCCACCCGTAGCTACCATAATTCGCCTCGAAGACCAATGAGGTTTACGAATTATAGTAAGCTAGAATAAATCCACTTTGTTTCTGAGAATTTTTTTTGAACAAGTCTTACGAAACTATCCAATTTGGTGATGCAACAGCCAATGCAGACCGCTTAGGTATAATCATTGCCTGGTTGGTTTCGCATCAGCTAACTGAAGCTAACTTTGAGCAAGAAAATGCACTCGCCATTTCGCGTCTCCGGTTGGAGGATATTACAGGAGCAGAGTTTTTTACGACGGCGTTGCATGGAGATTTTGGCAGCGCTTTTCTGAATCAACGTGGACAAGATTTTGTAGAGGACTACTTTTTGAGTGGCTCCTACGACCATGACTACAATCATGTCAGGTTATATACAGCCGATGAGCGGCTCTTATGCAATCAGGTTTCGCAGAAAATCTCAAAAGCCTACAGAAAGTATCTCGAGCCTCCATCAATAAGGCAGAAAATAGCGAAGGTGCTCAGATTTCGTTAGCTTTGACTCCCGGAGTTTAAGCGTTCTTATTAATTCAAGTCATTTAGGTAATTGTAAGACAGATCCTCTTTCGTCACTTTACCGCGATATATCAGACCCTCAAATAAGTTGTTTGGGTCCTGCCCACTGTGGTTAGAGGTCCTACTCCAATCGTAGATGTAGTGACGATGAGCGATTCTCCAGTCATCTCCGAGGCATTCGTACTGATCCAGATAACGGCCCGAGACCGTGTAATCGAATCCTCCCTCAGACTTCTTGTCCTTGTATGCCCCTACGTCCATTACATCGCCTGATTGGGATGTTGAAAGAAAAGCAAGAACGTAAATTTCTCCCGTTCCTAGAGATTTACCGGCATCAATTTCGTAATATTGATTAATTACCGTATGTGAGGTGTAGTTCATCGCCAAGTGCCCGTCTACTACGTTTTGACAAAATTCCGCGTAATGTCCGTCATAGCTGCCGTATTTTACCTCGGCGTGATCATGAAAAGCGGATTTTAGAATTTCTAAGTCACATCTGTCTGCGCCCCTTGAATAGGCCGCAACAGCTTTCCTCACAGCTTGCTCCGCTAACAGATCTTCAAGTTTTTTCACCTTAGCCATTTTTTATTCCTTTTTATTAAGCGTTTGATATAGAGCAACACCGAGCCCCAAAGTTATTTTGAACCAAAAGCCATAATCGCACTTAGTAATTGCCTGCAGGTTATTTGACCTATCAATTTACCATTTTCGATAACAGGCCTTCTCCTTTGTTTCTGATCAAGCATGCTTTGAGCAACTGAGATTATATCCTCCTCTGGTTTGTTATAGGTAACTGGAGTGGACATCTCCCCAGTGACGGGTGCTTTCCCAACTTGGCCTTCATTGTATATCTCCGCAAGCAGACTCCTGAGACAATCTAACTCAGATAGCATCCCTTCAACTTTGTTGTGTTCATCGACAACGATAACCCCTGAAACCTTATTTTCTATGATAGTTCTTGCCGCCTCTCCTATTGTTGCTTTAGCTGAAATTTTTATCGGTTTTGTAATCAAATGGTCTGAAATTTTAAGTGATCGCATTTTTATCCCTCCCTCATCTTTGAAAATATACAAAAAATAAGGGTTTGGAATGAATAAAAAGTGAAGGAACTAGGAAAACTCTTGCTCTTTGATCAGCTTGAAAATCTTTTTATAAGTTCTGGTTGTGCGCCAGTAATTTCCTATACCCCAG
Source organism: uncultured Gammaproteobacteria bacterium (assembly GCA_913043075.1). Classification (GTDB taxonomy): domain Bacteria; phylum Pseudomonadota; class Gammaproteobacteria; order Pseudomonadales; family Azotimanducaceae; genus UBA9659. Next base: position 3,626 of record CAJWLI010000015.1, on the reverse strand, counting down.
TAAAATCAGGGAGTTAATTCTTTCGAGGCAATTAATCCTTCCAGAAGCTTTTTCAATAATTTTTTACTGAGTCGACTGAGGAAGCTAAAAATCATACTTTAAAGACAAACGTGCGTTAAAAGGTTCACCCGTGGTTATGTTGTTATTGCTATGTGCATCGGGGAAATATTTTTCATCCAACAAATTTTCTATATTTAGTTGGAGTTTCATTCTGTCGTTAAATTCATAGTAAACTGCGGCGTCAACCCTTGTGAAATCTGGAACTTTTGCCGAGTTATCTTCCCTGATAAAAAAACTGTCTTGGAAGATAACTCCCAGACCTAGACTGAGCTTATTGTTCACCTGGAAACTATTCCAAATCGAAAACATATTTTCTGGAGTCTGTCGAGTAGCGTTCCCTTCATTGCCGCCCCCATTTGCTCGCTTAACCTCGCCGTCGAGACTGGCATAACCTGCAGTTAACCGAAATCGTTCGGTTAACGCACCCCCGAATTGAAGCTCCCAGCCTCTAATTTCCGACCCTTCGATAATGATTAGCTGCTCAGGATCCTCCGGATCTATAGACGTGTAGGTTTCTCGATCAAGATCAAACGCGGCAAAAGTAAGACTAAGATTAGATGATAGATCCCATTTTATACCTACTTCATCGCTCTCAAAGAACTGAGGACGAGTGCTCTCACTGTCAAGGTTCAAAGTGAGAAATTGATCTCCTGAACGTGGAAGAAAAGTTTCGCTGTAGCTCGCATATAATGAAAAATTATCGACCGGTTTATAGATAAAGCCGAGTCTGGAAGTCACCTCGCTGTCTTTTCGATCAAAATTGCCGTCGTTACTATCGCCGTCGTTTTCTTCGATAATATCTAAAACATTAATTTCAAAAGTGTCGTAGCGTAAGCCAAACAATAGAAGGAATTCCTCGGTGAGTCTTGTTTGGCTTTGAAAATAAATTGAGACGAAGTCTACCTCTGATTCGCGATCTCGCGCGGGAGAAGAGAACGAGAATGATGGAATGGATAACGGATCAGAAAATGGGATTACTAATTGATCATCATTATTCTGAGCAAACACGTTATTATTCCTTGCATTAGAAGTCCTCTGGTTGCCTAATTCAAAGCCAGAAAGAATTGTGTGAACCACCAATCCGGTTTGAATTTCACCGATCAAATTAGCCTGTAGAATTAAGTTTTCTCGGTCAGTTGTATCCCGATAACCATCCAATTCAACCTCAGAAATACCGTCTGCTTCGAGAACTACCGACTCGCTTGCATATAAATTTTGGTAAAGTTTGTCATAGTTTGCGTATTGCAAAGTTATGTTGGCGCGCAGATGATCAGAAAAAGTATGATCCAGTCGGGCCCGAATTAGATTAGCCTCCAAGGTCGTTAAATTCTGGTTCGGTGACCCAAAGAATGTATCACTGTAACCCTCCAGAGGCTTCCTCGCAGCACTCGCGCCCACTATTGAAGGAACACCTCGATCAACTACTCTGTCGTCATCAACATATTCCCATGATAATGAAGCGGTGGTGTTGTTATTGTGCTTGTAGGAAATAGTAGGGTTAATGGCGTAACTTTCGCCACTGAAAAAATCCCTGTGGTTGTCAAGGCCTTGGTAATATGCGTTTAAACGGAACGCAGCCTTCTGCGAAACCTCGGTATTGGCATCAATTGAAGCAGAATAGGATCGAAAAGTGTCTACGCCGACATCTAATTCTAAAAAATCTTTTCCTAACTCTGCTTTTTTCTGAACTCTATTAACGACCCCACCACCGCCACCGCGACCAAATAACAACGCATTCGGCCCACGCAGGATCTCGAGCTGACTCACATTATAGAGTGGCCGGAAGTATTGCACGTCATCTCGGATACCGTCGACAAAGAAGTCAGCCGTAGATTGGATTCCTCTTATAATGATTGCATCTCTATGACCTTCTCCCTGGCTGATAGCCAACCCTGGGGTGTAACGCATGATGTCCCCGAAATTTCTGAAAGCCTGTTTTTCGATCGTCTTTTCCGTGAAGATTGTCAGACTCTGCGGAATATTTAGGATGGGTGTGGGAGTCTTTACAGCGTTTACTTTGTCTATCGATAAGTATTTCCCCTCAACCACGATTTCCTCTATTTGTTCATCTGCAATTACGTGCTCCCACTGAAGTACGCCGAAAAACATGAATAATGGGATCTGCCCGATGCACAGGATAGTTTGAAATTTTTTCTTCACGATGGGTTTCCTCTTTCACTGCCCGAATACAATAATAATCTAAATGATAATCATTTGCAATAGCATCCAAATCCGACCATAAAAGTGCTTACTATAGGTGTTCCCACTAAACCGCCTCGCGCAAGAGTGTTGCATGCTCTTCTCAAAACTGCGAATCAGAGTTAAGTTTTTTTACAGAAATCGTTACCTTAAAAACCGATTTAAGACGCGCTTTAATCTCAACATTGAAAAGTAATGGCTAAGCAAACTTCGCGACAAATATGCATTTTGATTTTGAAAATGGCATCATCGATAAACCCTCAGCACATCAGGATCTTTGCGGTCTTGATTCGATGATAATTTCAAAGGAGAAAAGGAACGCGTATGATCTTCCCTGCTTTAATAAATAGGACCTATCGATGTGGAAGGAGACAAAGGAAGGATTAGAGGCAGAGTTTGAGTTTGAGGACTTTGTAGAAGCTTTTGCTTTTATGACGAGAGTCGCTGGTATCGCGGAAGAGCAGCAGCACCACCCAGAATGGTTTAACGTGTATAACAAGGTACGCATAAGGTTGCGAACACATGACGCGAACAATAATATAACTGAGAAAGATCGTCGTCTAGCAGCAGCCATTGACGCGCTACGAGCCTGCAACTAGTGCTTCTCCTCCTAATATGTGGGAACGAAATTAATTTTGATTGCAGAATTAAGAGTAAGCCTTTTTTCTGAGCCCTTTGTGAAACTTCAAATAAAACTCAATTTCTTTTTTGTTCCTTATCTTTCTTTCGCAAATAATTTCTTATCCCAAAAGAAATTAAACCAATAGATGAAAAAGCAATTCCGTAATTAAAAATATCTTCGTTGTTAAAAATAAAAGACAGAAGAGCAGCAACAACTCCAATACCTATTATGATTTCAAGTTCTCGGTTCTTGATAAATGTGAGTAATTTACTCATGTTTATGTTTATCTGTTTCTGCACTCAAGATTATTCCACGTGGCAAACTAACGAGGGTTTTTTCAAATCATTTTAGGCAGAAAAACTGCGAGCCAACTTAAGAATAAAAGCCCCCCGAAAGCTAAGTGAGCTTTTATAACCTTGTTGTAGTATGTGAGCTTTCCTTCTGAGGCGTAGGATTTCCAAATTGAGGTCATCATAATATCCAGGCCGATAATAATGACAATTATTGGGGCGAGCGCTGGAAGCGCTCCTAGCACTAGGAGTGTCCATGATTCCGAATCAATTTGAATCATTGATACTGGCATCATTATCGACAAAAAAAGTGCGGTGCAATGAAGCACATTTCTTAAAGCTCCCATCGAACGAAGGGTTTCCAATAATTTTTTCATTTCAGAGCGACTTTCTTCTTTTGAGCTTAGTTTCTGCTAGTTTTCTGCATCCCAAATAGCTTACTTGAGATTCTTCCT
>CAJWLI010000014.1 GCA_913043075.1 uncultured Gammaproteobacteria bacterium | reverse complement strand
GGGTCTGGTTTGAGCTCAAGCCGTAGTTCCATCTTCCTACTAACTTAAAATCTTCTCTGAGTCTAATTGAAAATGCTAAGTCAATCTCTTCGTTCTCATATCTGTCTTTATCCTTATGAGGATTGTCTGAATTCATCGCGTAATTGATGTTAAAAGAAGAAGAATCAGACGGTGAGTATCGGATGCCCAAGAAACCTCTATTGGATTGGTTTTCGTCGGTATTGATTTCATAGTCTCCTATGAGATCGAAATAGTTGCCGGAAATAGACGCACTAAAAACCAGTGGGGATCTCTTGCGTCTTTCATTTCGGGTTAAAAAGTCTTCCGATATTTCTTTGTCGTCATCAAGATAAAAAACTTTCCCTAAGCTTGCGGAGAAAATTTCTTTTCCATTTCCTGCGCTGATCATAGAGGTTTTAACTATTGAAGAAATCTGATGCGAGTTTCCTATACGATCATATCCTGAAAATCGAGTTTTTCTGAAGATTTGGTTTATTCCACTAGATAGCTCCACTGAATCAAAGCTTGGTACAAAATTGGTGTCTGTTTCGTGGCTAAACAAATAAAGAGCGCGAGGTTCAAGTGTTTGATAAAATCTCTTTCCCCAAAGCGATACTGGCCTATCAAAAACGAGTCCAGAAGCTATAGCGGTTTGTAGCGAGGATACTGTCTTCGTCTCGGCTTCAGCATTTTCTGATGAATCTATCTTGTATCTTTTGGTTAGTGCACGAAAAGATGGCTCGATAAAACCCCATGGTCGCTTGAATTCACTTTGTAGATGAACGTCCAAGACTAATCGTCTCCCAGTGGGTGCTTCATCAGCGTTTGAGTCGAATTCTGTTGCTTGAAAGAATCCCTTCGTGTCCACTGGCCCGAATTTTACTGCACCTGAGAGCGTGAATCTGGGCAGCACCGAATATTGTCTAGGCTCTGCTGGTTCAAGCGATTTAAAATTTCGGAATTCAAGATTGGCATCCCATTTTCGCTGGGTATATTGTAAAGATCCGATTTGAAGCAACGATGAAGCGTTGGTTCTGTTTTGAAGCCTAGTAAATTCGGAATCAGAGCTTGAAAAATCACCTAAGTCGTCGAAATAGTAGATGTCGGAAACATTTGTATAGTTGATTCTAGATGACCATGGACCAATTCGACCTTGGTGATTTATTTGCAAAAGCCAGCGATCAATTTCTTTATTTCCTTCATTCCCATTTGGCCCAGTCTGTTTGTCTTTACGGAGGAAGCTGGAACCAATAGTGTTTTTGCTATAGGAGTTTAAGAATCTGAGCTCGCCTTCGTGCATTAATCCCCTCTGAGCAATGTTTCTGAGGGTGTAGATAGCATCCATTGAGGGAGAAATGTTAAGGTAATAGGGGATCGCTAAATCGGTTCCGCCATCATTGGAGTGCCCTATAGCTGGCCAAAGAAAGCCTGATTTCCTTTCGTCTCCCACGGGAAATTGCATGAACGGTACATAGCTAATTGGCAATCCTTTTATGCTTAGGACCACGTTTCTCGCCGAACCAAAGGTCTCTGCCTTCTTTAACTTAATTTGCCTGCTAGATAGTCTCCAAGTGTTATCTTGGGACCCGCAAGAAGTTAATGTGCCTTGCGCTATTGATATCGTATTTTTTTCCTGTCTAAGGCTCTTTGCGCTTCCTCTTAAGAGAGAATCTTTAAAGAGGAAGCTTGCTCCTTCTAAGTCAGCGGTTTCGTTAAGCAGATTGCCTTGAATCTTATCTCCGCGAACAAAAAAATCTGATTTATTAAGCGATATCGCCCCTTCCCCAGAATATGACTGGGTGTTGTTATCAATTGTTAAGAGTGATGCTCTTATTTCTTGCCCTCGTCCAGTTATTCTTACATCTCCTGACAGTGTGGTCATCTCACCTTCAACATGAGATGCATTGTCAGCACTGATCCTTATGTCTTCATCACTTGAGTCTATCTCTAATGAATTTTCGTCTATCCATTTACATGCCTCTAATCCAGAACCCTCAACTTTTTCTATATCAGGCCTTGTCTCTGCAAAAGAGATCGTAGATGCGCTGGTTAGTATTAAAATTAGAATGGTTTTCATCGACTATATTGTTGCGGAAAATGTTTGTTTGGGTGACGATGATAAAGCATTAGTTAGTTTTGGTCAGTTCGTTTTATGGGAGATTTTGCTTCAAACCATTTTTCTGAGTGGGCAAAAAAAATTTGTTCACAACTTAAGGTGTATGTCGACGGAGATCTCTTGACTTTTTCTGACGACGCAAGTTTTCGCCGTTATTTTAGATTTTCTGAAAATTCGGGCGGATTGGTGTTTGTAAATGCGCCACCCGAAAAGGAAGATAATCAAAGCTTCGTAAGAATAGCAGACGCTTTAAAAAAATCAGAAATCTCGTGCCCTGTGGTGCAAGCTTTTAATTTTGATTTTGGTTATTTAGCAGTTTCAGATCTTGGAGATAGATTGTTCCTAGGCGAGATTGAAACAGACTCAAACTCGCACAGGGTTGAGAGTTTATACAGGCTGGCTATTAATGAATTACTTAAACTGCAAGACGTTTCCTGCGAAATTCCTTTTTTTACCGAAAAAAAGCTCATTGAGGAAATGAACCTTTTTGATGAGTGGTTTCTAACAAAACATTTGTCGATTAAACTCTCAAAGGATGTTCGGAGAACCTTAAAAGATATCTACTCATTTTTAGCAAGACAAGCCCTTGATCAACCCCAGGTTTTTGTTCATCGGGATTATCATTCCAAGAACTTGATGCTTTCCGATAGTTTTTCCTTGGCTATGATTGATTTCCAGGATGCGGTGATTGGACCAGTTACCTACGATCTTGTTTCTTTACTGAAAGATTGTTATGTGGATCTAAGTCCCTCTTTAATGCGCTCGGAAGCAGATTTTTTCCGTCGAGTACTGTTGGAAAAAGGAATACTAGAAAGTGACTTCCCGTTTGAGGAGAAATTTGACTTTATGGGTATCCAAAGACATTTAAAATGTGCGGGTATATTTGCTCGTCTGAACTTGAGAGATGGAAAGCCTAAATATCTTTCATATGTCCCGAGGGTTTTAAAATACTTGAGGTCTTCTGTAGAAAAATACCCCGAGTTTTCTGAATTTAATCAATTCTTAGTCGAAGAGGTTATGCCTTCGTCCGAGACTTTTTTATCGATCAAGTAGGAATCACATGAAAGCAATGATTCTAGCGGCTGGGTTAGGAAAGAGACTAAGGCCATTGACACTAAAGATTCCTAAAGCGTTGATAGAAATTAACCAGAAAGCGCTAATTCTCTACCACTTAGAAAAACTCAAATCGATTGGCGTAGAAGAAGTGGTAATCAATCTTCATTATCATGGCGAAATGATAAAAAGCTTTTTGGGAGACGGGACTTTTTTAGGCATCCAAATCCTTTACTCCGAAGAGTCTGAGGTGCTTGAGACAGGTGGCGGAATAAAAAAGGCTTTGCCCTTCTTTGGAGCAGAGCCCTTTATTTGTGTAAATGCTGATGTTTACACTGATTTTGATTTTGAGGCTTTAAAGCGAGGCTTAGCTCGTAATTCGCTAGGTAATCTTGTATTAGTTGATAACCCTGCGCACAATTCCGCGGGGGACTTCTCTCTTGATTTTGAAGGTAAACTGCTTCCTCCGGGCTCTGCCCGTTTTTTAAATTTCACTTTCTCAGGAATCTCTGTCTTATCCCCCCAATTATTTCGGGGATTTCCAGATTCAAAATTTCGTTTGGTTGATGTGTTCCTCAATGCAATTCCTTTGGGGTTATTGACCGGGTTGAAGTATGATGGGCGTTGGTATGATGTAGGAACACCTGAGCGGCTCAACAAATTGCGACAAGAGTTTGGGAATCTGACAGGTAAAAAAAATTAGAATCATCTGAAGAACTTTCAAAAGGGTTCGGGATTCCCAAATGGCTAAAAAACTAGCTCCATCAATACTCTCCGCGGATTTTGCTCGGTTAGGAGAAGAAGTCTCTGAGGTAGTAAAGGCCGGCGCAGACATTATTCATTTTGATGTAATGGATAATCATTATGTGCCTGTGCTAACTTTTGGACCGAAGATCTGCGCCGATCTCAGAGCCTATGGGGTTTCTGCTCCCATAGACGTGCATTTGATGGCGAAACCCGTTGATGACCTAATCAAAGCTTTTGGAGATGCCGGAGCAGATTATATAACTTTTCATCCTGAAGCGTCGGAACATATTGATCGGTCTTTGAGACTTATAGAGCAAGTTGGTTGCAAAGCCGGACTGGTTTTCAACCCCGCTACACCCCTCGACTACCTAGAATACGTCATCGACCAGATTGATATGATTCTTATTATGTCTGTTAATCCTGGTTATGGGGGACAGAAATTTATCTCAACGACCTACAAAAAAATCAAGGATGCTAAAGAGTGTATATCTAGGTTGGGTGCTGAGATCCTGGTCGAGGTCGATGGAGGAATAAATCTGTCTAACATTTCAGAAATTTCCTCAGCGGGAGCCGATATATTTGTAGCAGGTTCGGCGATTTTCGACAGTGAGAACTATGCTGAAACTATTGCTAAATTAAAAAAGAAAATCGCATAACAAGCAGAGGAGATGTAATTCTTTTTCGATAATGAAAAGAACATTCAGCCAAAAGATGTTTCCCAAAAAAATCAGGCTCGGTGAGATATGGAGATAGAAAAATTTCGTCAATTGGGAGAGGAGGGCTTTAGTAATGTTCCAATCACCAGGGAGATAATTGCAGACCTTGATACGCCTTTATCTTGTTATATTAAGTTAGCACGGGGGCCCTACAGTTATCTGTTAGAGTCTGCAGCGCAAGGCGGAGAAAAGTGGTCTAGATATTCTATCGTCGGCCTGCCAGCGACTAAAATCATTAAAATATCTGGTCAGACAATAAGCACTTTTGTATCAGGGGAAGTAGTGGATTCTTTCAGTCACCCCGATCCCCTTCAATATATTGAAGAGATACTAGACAGCATAAATTATCCTGATGTTGAAGATATGCCCATTTATACCGGTGGACTTGTCGGATATTTCGGCTACGACACTGTCCGCTACGTAGAAAAAAATCTCAAAGACAATATGCCGACAGATGTCCTCGAACTTCCAGATATTCAATTAATGTATTCGAATGACTTAGTTATATTTGACAACGTAAAGGGGAGAATGCATCTGGTAACACACGCTGACCCTCTTGAGGACGGCAGTTTTGAACAAGCTCAGCTGCGTCTGGACAAGATGTCGCTTGCAATGGCTTCAGAAGTGCCAATTTCTTTAAAGGTTCCCGAAGAGGGTCCAGAAATCAGCGAAGATGATTTTTTATCCTCATATGGTAAGGAGAGCTTTGTTGCCGATATAAAACGCATTAAAGAATACATCTTAGAAGGCGATGTAATGCAGGTGGTTTTATCGCAAAGGATGTCAGTTCCTTTCGAAAGCGATCCATTAAATTTTTATAGGGCGCTGCGCTCACTAAACCCATCCCCTTATATGTATTTTCTTGACCTAGAGGACCTGCAAATAGTTAGTTCATCGCCAGAGATTTTAGCTAAGCTTGAAAATTCTTTGGTAACCGTAAGGCCCCTTGCTGGAACGCGGAGAAGGGGGCTTACTCAAGCCGAAGATTTGGAATTGGAGGAAGACTTATTAAACGACGAAAAAGAAGTTGCTGAACACTTGATGTTAATTGATTTGGGAAGAAATGATATAGGGAAAGTCTGCAGTCCAGGAAGTGTTGTTGTAAGCGAGACGATGGTCGTAGAGAGATATGCTCAGGTGATGCATATAGCCTCAAATGTGCAAGGGCACCTAAAAGAAAATTTGAGAGCGATTGATTTATTGAGAGCTACTCTTCCTGTAGGAACTTTGAGCGGAGCGCCAAAAGTCAGAGCGATGCAGATTATCGACGAGTTAGAGCCTGAAAAAAGAGGCGTTTTCGGAGGCGCTGTGGGTTACCTTTCTTGGAATGGGAATATGGATACAGCTATCGCGATAAGAACCGGAATAATAAAAGATCAAGTTTTATATGTTCAAGCTGGCGCCGGAGTAGTAGCTGATTCGAATGCTGAAAATGAGTGGCAAGAAACTATAAATAAAGCACGGTCAATCTTTCATGCAGCTTCATTCGCTGAGACTGGCTTGGAGATTATCGATAAGTCATCGTTGCGCTCAGGACGAAATAGATAGTGTTTATTTTACTCAATTACGTTTTATGCAAAAGGTTAGCTAAGACATGATTCTTATGATTGATAATTATGACTCTTTCACTTTTAATATTGTTCAGTATTTAACTGAACTCGGTCAGAAGGTCGAGGTTCTGAGAAACGACCAGGTAACGCTTCCCGAAATAGAACGATTGAATCCGAGCGGTATCGTAATATCTCCTGGCCCTTGTACTCCAGATAAAGCTGGAATTTCGCTTTCTATAATCCCTTTTTTTGAGAAGAAAATCCCCATATTGGGAGTGTGTTTAGGCCATCAATGCATTGGGCAGGCTTACGGAGGTAAAATAGTAAAGGCAAAAAAAGTTATGCATGGAAAGATATCCGCTATCTATCACAGCGGGAATGGCCTTTTTTCTAAAATGGCCAGCCCATTTATGGCGACCCGTTATCATTCTCTTGTTGTTGAGCGGGATTGTCTTCCAAGTTGTTTGGAAGTTAATGCTTGGACAGTCCAGGCAGATGGTGAAACTGAAGAAATAATGGGGTTTCAACACAAAGAAAACAAAGTCTTTGGAGTTCAGTTTCATCCTGAATCAATAATGACCGAGCATGGCCATCTGTTGCTAAAAAATTTCTTGCAGGAACTTGAGAGATAAAAATGAAAATCCAAGATGCCATTAGAGAACTTGCTGAGGGTAAAAATCTTCGCATCGATCAGATGGAAAAAGTCACTCACGAGATCATGTTGGGAAAAACATCAGATGCGGCGGTAGGTGGATTTTTAGTCGCTCTTAAGATGAAGGGAGAAACCATTGACGAAATCGTTGGCGCTGCAGAGACAATGGCAAAATTAGTAGACCAAGTAAATACTGACACTCAGTTCTTGGTTGATATATGTGGAACTGGAGGCAGCGGTTCAAACAAATTCAATGTTTCGACCGCGAGCGCTTTTGTGGCCTCTGCGGCAGGCACGAAAATAGCTAAGCATGGAAATCGTTCAGCCTCCAGTAATAGTGGGAGTGCCGATGTTTTGGAGCTTGCTGGTGCCAACATCATGCTCTCTCCCGACCAGGTCTCATCGTGTATTGATAAATTAGGGATCGGTTTTATGTTTGCAGTGAATCATCATTCGGCGATGCGCCATGTCAGTAGCCCAAGAAAACAGCTCAAAATAAGGACTATTTTTAACGTATTAGGCCCGCTAACCAACCCGGCAAGGGTAAAAAGACAGTTGCTTGGTGTTTACGACGATAAATTGGTCCTGCCAATAGCAGAGGTTTTAAGTAGGCTGGGAAGTGAACACTCAATGGTGGTGCACTCGGAAGATGGCCTTGATGAGATAAGTGTTTATGCAAAAACTCACGTCGCCGAGGTAAGAAAGGGCTCGATCGAAGAATATTGGCTTGAGCCGGGAGATTTTGATTTGAAAGGGTTCAACTTCCAAAATTTAAAAGTTGAAAGTAGCCAGCAGAGTCTCGAGTTAATAAAGAGAGTTTATAGAAATGAATCAGAGGAAGGAAAGAACATGGTTCTAATAAACTCTGGGGCTGCTATATATCTTTCAGGATTGGTCGATTCCCTCGCTAATGGGGTCCAGTTAGCAAGAGGTGTTATCGAAAGTGGCGCGGCTATGTTTAAACTTCGTGAGTTCTGCGAGTTTACTCAGCAGTTCGATAGTCGGAGATAGTGAATTTGATTAGTAAAACTGAAGGTATTTTGCAATCCATAGTTTCTAGCAGAAAAAGAGCGATTGCTGAGCAAAAGTCAAAGATGCCCGAGGGAACCATAGAGCGTCGTGCCAGAAACTACTCAGAGTTGCCAAGGAAATTCTTAAGGGAGTTAAGGGCCGGTTACCAAAAACAAAGTCCAGCGATCATTGCGGAAATAAAACGAGCGTCTCCGTCTAAAGGCATGATCAAAGAGAATTTTGATCCTCAAGCCATTGCAAAAAGTTATGAGGAAGGAGGTGCTACCTGCATATCTGTGTTGACAGAGACAGAGTTTTTTCTCGGTTCTCCAAATTATATCAAGTCAGTGAAAGCCGCTTGCTCCTTGCCTGTATTGCGTAAGGATTTTATTTTAGATGATTATCAAATATTCGAATCTAAGCTCATTGGATCCGATTGTATTTTGCTAATTGCAGCGATCTTGGACATCTCTGATCTTCATCGCTTATATAAATTGGCAATTTCTCTCGATCTAGATGTCCTTGTTGAAGTCCACAACTCAGAAGAATTAGATAAGGTTTTGACGCTTGCGCCTAGCATGATCGGAATAAATAATAGAAATCTGAATAGCTTTGATTTGAACCTTGATGTGACGATTGACTTGGTTGAAAAAATTCCATCCGACGTTTTGGTAGTGACTGAAAGCGGCATAAAAACAAGAGTTCATATAGAGAAAATGTTGAGTCACGGGGTTTATGGTTTTCTAATTGGAGAGGCTCTGATGGCAAATGCAGATCCGGGTTTAGCTCTCTCTCAATTGACATCTGTCTAGGGTAAAACAATTGATTGCTGGGGACGAAAAAGCGAAGGTTTGCCATTTTAGTGAGGCTTAACGCTAATATGATTAGGAAAGTCCTTGAGCAATAAAATCCGCAGCGGTTATCAAAAGATTGAACTTTAAGTAAAGTAAGAAAACTAACTGACCGTTTGAATCTTCCTAGGAGTTTCAAAAGTCGACCTTTGAAATAGGAGCGAATCCGTGGAGAGGCCCGGAATTACCAATGGACTGAGACACATTGCACTCTTTGTAGAAAATTTCGTTGAATGCGAGCATTTTTATGTAGCTTTGATGGGAATGGAAGTCGAGTGGCGCCCAGATGAAGATAATGTTTATCTAACAAACGGCAATGATAATTTGGCATTGCACAAAGTTGAAAAACTGGATGGGTTTGGAAGATTGGATCACATTGGCTTTTTTATTAATCAAAAAGAAAAAGTTGATGACTGGTTTCAATTCTTGTTCGAAGAGGGAGTAGAGATGCTTACCGAACCGCGAGATCATCGAGATGGCGCGAGGAGCTTTTATTGCTCAGATCCATCTGGCACAAAGGTTCAACTGATTTACCATGAACCAATTGCAAGAAAAGAAATTACACCCAGTAGGTAGTTTTAGTCATTACTTTGCTTAACAGAGTCATTAGGATTTTGGTGGCACGAGGAAGTTCTGCTCCTCCTCTCTCAATTGCCGAGTCTTTATGGCTCTCTTCGTCTAGCCGCATCTGTTCCAAGATTGCTTTGGATTTCTTGTCGTCACTAGGCAGCGAGGAAATATGTTTGCTTAAATGAGCCATTACTTGTCTCTCGGTCTCCGCTGTAAACCCTAAGCTAAATTTGTCCGTTGTCGCGCCAACAACAAGACCGGCAAAAAAACTTGTCGCATAAAAAAATGGATTTAAGATGCTGGGCTTGGTATTCAATTCGCCCAGGCGCTTCTCGCACCATCCGAGATGTTTTGTTTCCTCTGACGCTGCTTCTTCCATGAATTCCCTGTTTTTTTCGTTTTTTGAAGAAAGTCTCTGGCCACGATAAAGAGCTTGGGCACATATTTCGCCGCAATGGTTAACCCTCAAAAGCCTTCCCGACTCTTCTCGTGCCTTTTGATCAAGCTTGTCATCTTGAAAGTCTTCACCTGGTGTTTCAGCACGGTGGTTTACTTTTCCAGACAGTGTGTTGATCGCTTTATCAAATTCGATAAAAAATTTGTCCGCTAGTGAAAAATTTCGCAATTTACGCTCCTGTTGTTAGTTGGAGTCATGGTTCTCTCTACTTATCTGAATTCCGACGTCCGAAGTGTGTTTTAGTGCGTTTGGTTTGGTTAGGCAAACATTAACTTTTTTCGCCCCAAATTTCTTGATGATCGATTGTGCTATCTCCTCTACAAGTTTCTCAATCAGTTTGAATCTAGTCTCTTTGACTAGTTCAACTGTGTGTTTACAAATCGCGTCGTAGTCTAACGCATCTGATATTTCGTCCGAATTTTTGGCTTCCCCGAAGAAAAATATCTCTAGAGAGATCACGATTAGCTGTGGGTATTTTCTTTCGTGGGGTAAAACCCCAATTGTGCTTCTTATACGGAGGTTTTGAATGAATATCTTGTCCATTTTTCAGTTCTTAATTTGCTAACGGCCAGCGCGCTTTGACTTGAATTGTGAGGTCTTCTTGGTAGCCAGAGCAAAGCCGTTTGTATCCGGCAAACGCAATCATTGCTCCATTATCGGTACACAGATCTAAAGGAGGGTAATGAATTTTAAACTTTTTGTGTTGAGCGGTTTTTTCTAAATTCTCTCGTAAGGCCAGATTTGCGCTTACACCCCCCGCCACGACAAGAACTTTAATCCCAGTGCTTTCTAGCGCTCGTTCACATTTGATTCGAATCGTCTCGATAGCCGCTGCCTGGAAGCTTGCGGCTATATCTGCTTTGTCTTCCATGGTCATTTTGCCTTGGGAATTGATTTCATTTGCTACTGCAGTTTTTAATCCGCTAAAACTAAAGTTGAGGCCTGGCTTCTTGGTCATTGGCCGCGGAAAAGCAAAACGTTTTGGGTCTCCTTTTTTCGCAAGTTTTTCGATAACTGGCCCTCCCGGATAGTTCAGCCCCAGCATTTTCGCAACTTTATCAAAAGCCTCGCCGGCTGCGTCATCCTGGGATTCTCCTAACAATTGGTATCCTTGTTTCTCGTAGCAGGCTATTAGTTGCGAGTGTCCTCCAGAGACCAGGAGAGCAATGAATGGATAATTAGGAGGGTCTTCGGTCAAGAGTGTAGCAAGCAAATGGCCTTCCATGTGATGAACTCCTATCGCAGGCACTCCCCATGCAAGCGCTAGTGACTTAGCGACTGAGGCCCCTACTAAGAGCGCGCCAACCAGTCCTGGCCCGGCTGTATAGGCGATTCCGCTGATATCTAGTTTCCCTAATTGTCTCTCTTCGAATATCGACTTAATCAAAGGTAGGGTTTTTCTGATGTGGTCCCTAGAGGCTAGTTCCGGTATAACCCCTCCATATTTCCGATGAAGGTCAACCTGACTAAATACCTTGTTTTCTATAATTCCTTCCTTCTCGCAGAATATAGCAACTCCTGTTTCGTCACAGGACGTTTCGATTCCTAAAATTTTCATAATCGTTCATCTAGAAGGTTCAACGGCCAGATTCGAATACAAAATCCATTATTTTGCAAATTAAATATAATATCGATATCATACGCGACCTTAATTCTAGTTAAGAGAAATTTTTATGCCTTACGTAAAGGTGAAAGAAAATGAGCCCTTTGATGTAGCTTTACGAAGGTTCAAGCGTTCCTGTGAGAAGGCCGGCATCCTGGCCGAGGTCCGCAAGAGAGAATTCTATGAAAAACCAACCTCTGTTAGGAAGAGAAGGGCAGCTGCTGCAGTGAAAAGATATGCTAAGAAGGTGCAGAGAGAGTCTCGAAGAATGGAAAAACTCTTCTAAAACCCAAGTGTTAACTTCTATTTACAATCGTTTGCGTGAAGACACCAATCTGGCTCTAAAACAGAGAAAAAAAGAGCGTGTGTCCGCACTTAGGTTGATTTTAGCTGAAATGAAAAGAGTGGAGGTCGATGAACGAGAAGAAATAAGCGATGTAAGAGCTCTCCAAATTTTAAACAAGATGACTAAACAGAGAAAGGATTCCTATGCTCAATTCTCTGCGGCGGGCCGAAATGACCTAGCTGACCAAGAAAAATTTGAAATTGACGTGATCTCTGAATATATGCCAACACCCCTAACGGGAAGCGAAATAGAGAAAATTGTTGCCGGTTCAATAGAAAAGCTAGAAGAACCTTCCATGAAAGAAATGGGCAAGGTTATGGCGGACATTCAAGCCTTAGTTCAGGGAAGGGCGGATATGAAAGACATAGCGATCCTGGTAAAAACGAAGCTTTCTTAAGGCGACTCTTGCGCTTATAAAATCAGAGTGAGATCCTAATCTATTCAAAGGATTAATAACTTTTTTGGGAAAGCTTCCTAATGATCCCACCTCATTTCATTGATGAATTGTTAACTCGTATAGACTTAGTAGATGTTATTGGATCAAGGATTGATCTAAAAAGGACTGGTCAGCGATTTTCTGCCTTATGCCCATTCCACGACGAGCGAAGTCCCTCCTTTTCTGTCAATCAAGACAAGCAGTTTTACCATTGCTTTGGATGTAAAAGCAGTGGAAACGCTATCAAATTTATTATGGAATTCGATGGGCTTGATTTCCCAACTGCAGTCAAGAGTTTATCAGAATCTGTTGGCTTAAAGGTTCCAACAGAAGAAAAAGCGGATACGAGTCAACAACAAAAGAAAAACAGATTATACAAAGTTTTAGAGGAGGCAAACTTATTTTTTAAGACCAGCCTAAGAGACCATCCTGAAAAACAAAAGGCGGTTTCCTACCTTAAGGGTAGAAGCGTAACTGGCTCAATTGCGCGAGATCTTGGATTAGGATACGCACCGGCGGGCTGGAACGGC
The DNA here is from genome assembly GCA_913043075.1 of uncultured Gammaproteobacteria bacterium. Taxonomy (GTDB): domain Bacteria; phylum Pseudomonadota; class Gammaproteobacteria; order Pseudomonadales; family Azotimanducaceae; genus UBA9659. Next base: position 1,471 of record CAJWLI010000014.1, on the reverse strand, counting down.
TTAGTTGCGCACCTAGAAGAAAAAGAGTTTAGCTTAGATGAAGCACTAGAGGCGGGGTTGATAGCTCGCAAAGATAATGGAAGTGGATTTTATGACAGATTTAGGGATAGGGTAACTTTCCCAATCGTAGATTTAAGAGGGAGAGTAATAGGGTTCGGTGGGAGAGTGCTAGATGATGAGGCTAAACCAAAGTATTTAAACTCTCCGGAGAGTTTGGTTTTCCAAAAAAGCCGCGAAATCTATGGGCTATATGAAGCACGCAATAATTCTTCCAGGTTAGACATAATTATGGTTGTAGAGGGTTACATGGACGTATTAGCTCTTTCTCAAAACAAGATAGATTTTAGTGTTGCTACGCTCGGAACGGCTATAAATTCTCAACAGATTAAGTCTATTTTTCGAACTGCTCCAAGCATTGTGTTCTGTTTTGATGGAGATTTAGCAGGCAGGAATGCGGCTAGCAAGGCACTTCTGGCGTCTTTGCCCGTTATGGAAGATGGACTTAGCGCGAAATTCATGTTCCTGCCGGATGGGGAGGATCCCGATTCTTTGATTAGAAAAGAGGGCAAGGAAAAAATGCTGAGCAGAATTCAGGACAGCAAGACTTTGACTGAATTTTTCTTCGACGAGATAGAGACAAAAATCTCCAGTAGAACTCCAGAAGGGATGGCTGCCGCTGCAAAAAAAGCTGCTCCACTATTTAATCTTCTTCCGAACGGTGTCTTGAAAGAAATTTTGATTAATAGACTTGCTGAGAAAACTGGGGTCGATTCAGTCAAGCTACAAAATCGTTTGGGACTTGAATCTACTTCCTCTGAGTCCTTGCACCAGAGCTATGTTTCAGCCTCGAATAAAAGTTACCAATCTTACTCAATTTCGAAAGATAAGGTGAGGCCGCTAATAGACCAAGCGGTAGAGATTCTTATAGCTAATCCAGAGCTTGGTGCAAATATTGGGCAAGGCGTTTTAGAAGAACTCTCACGAGATCCAGAAACAGTGCTTCTGTCTGACTTACTTGCTTGGACTCGAGATGCTGAGAACGTTGATCAAGAGCGAGTATTAAGATATTACCGTGAGAAGTTAAATTACCAAGTCCCTCAGCATCTGGTTAATAGAGAAGTAGTTTTGAGTATAGGAGAGCTCTCAAAGGAACTTGGAGATCTTTTAAAAAAACTATTAATCACTACAAAAGGCTTTCGAAGGTCTGAGTTGCTCTCCAATTTAACCAAAAAATCATTAAAGGACCTGACAGAAGATGAAAAGGAAATTCTCTCAAACTCCTATAAAAAACCAATTCAATGAAAAAAAGCCTTTTTCTAGGCAGACCTCAGACATTAATCGTTAAATACAATTTTTTTCGGGAAGAAATTAGTGGAATAGAGGTAGACAGAGAGATACAATGTCCGGCTCTTTTTTTGATTACATTCAAGGATTTGATATGTCTAGCGGTTTAGCCCACCAACAGTCGCGA
>CAJWLI010000013.1 GCA_913043075.1 uncultured Gammaproteobacteria bacterium | reverse complement strand
TAGAGTAAAAAACCTCGCACTGATTTCCCGTTTCACTCCCTCTCGCAAATTCGCGAGTCAGAGCACCTTTCAAAAGTCCAATTATATTAGGAGCTATTCTAAAAGGGATCAATACAAATCGTTTCCCAATCAATTTTTTATTAGATCCGGACCTAATTGAATTGCCCTAAAACATCAATTAAATTGGTTTATTAAGTTTATAAAGGCGCAGCAAATGTACGAATGCTTTGAAGTTACTATCGATGATAATGTTGCTCATATCAGGCTAATCCGGCCGGAAAAAAGAAACAGCATCACCACAGAGTTTTGGGAAGAGCTTCCCAAGATAGTAGCTGACATTGACAACAACTCTAAGGCCAGAGTGATTATGATCTCATCGACGGGCCCCCACTTCTGCGCGGGATTAGACATATCATCTTTTGGAAGCGTAGGCGAAAAAAAGCCAAGCGGGCAGGAAGAGAAAACACAAAGAAATGCAGCGTTTTACCATAACGTGTTGCATCTTCAGAATTCGTTTAGCTGCCTTGAGACAGCAAGGATCCCTGTTATTGCGTGCATCCAAGGTGGAGCTATAGGTGGTGGAGTAGACTTGGCTGTCGCTTGCGATATGCGCTATGCAACAGAAGATGCCTTTTTGACAATACAGGAAACAAACATAGGCATGACAGCCGATGTTGGGACATTCCCCCGACTCGTTAAATTAATTCCTGAAGGTTTTGTAAGAGAAATGGCCTACACCGGTCGTCGCGTAAGCTCAAATGAAGCGAATCGGGTAGGACTTGTAAACGCAGTCTATCCAGACCAAGCAACGATGCTTGAAGAGGTCATGAAGGTAGCTCGCGAGATCGCATCAAAAGCACCATTAGCGGTCTACGGTTGCAAGAAAATGATTAATTACGCTCGTGACCACAGCACAGCAGACGGGTTAGATTACATTGCTATTTGGAACGCGAGCATGTTTAAACCTGAGGAGATTTTTGAGGCTATGAGCGCTAATGCCGAAAATCGCCAGGGCGAGTTCGCTTCATTGCCAAAAATTAAAAGGCCATGAAGTTAACAAGATTGTACAAATTAATTTCCGGAGATAACAACTTGCAAACAGCATCTAAATGTTTGCTTGCTCATTCCTAAAACGATTCCTATTATGGATAAAAAGATAACAGAGCGGCTATGTCCGAATCAAAACTTATTAGATCATGGGAAGGCGTTACCGCTGACTACTTAAACGAAGTCCTAAATAAAAAAAACTTTGAAGGTAGAGTCATCAGTTTGAAACGAGAATCAATAGGGACTGGTCAAGTCGGTGAAAATGTCCGTTTTTCCCTCAAAACAGAGGGAAATATGCCAAGGAGCATTGTTGGAAAGTTTCCTGCGATAGATCAAATGAGCAGGCAGACCGGCATTCAGCTTCTCAACTACCAAAGGGAAGTTTTTTTCTACAACAATCTTCAATCGGAAACCACCATAACAACGCCTGAAGTATTTTTATGCGAGATTGACCCAAAGACTCACGACTTCATCATTTTAATGGAAGATTTAGCGCCCGGAACACCCGGAGACCAGATAGCAGGTTGCGGGTTTGAAAAAGCAAAGCTTGCTCTCGGTGAACTTGCTCACCTGCACGGCTCTATGTGGGAAAAAACAACTTTGGCCGATGACGAGATAGTTTCGAGGGGAAACAAGGACCAGACCCCTACCGCAGAACTTTATAAGGCATTAGCACCAAGTTTCGTCGAGCGCTACGCCGACAAACTTACATCAATGGAAAAAGCCACAATCTCGGATTTAGGAAATTCTATACCGAGATATCTTGAAAGCAAAGACAGCCCAAAAACGTTAATTCACATAGACTATCGCCTTGATAATATGATGTTTGGAGGACCATACCAGTTAGCCGTAGTGGACTGGCAATCCTGCGCGTTTGGTTGTCCTCTTAATGACGTTAGTTATTTTATGGGCACCTCACTCGAACCTGAAATCAGATTAGAACGAGAAACGGAACTTCTTGAGCACTATTTTAAAATCCTTCAGGAATATGACGTTAGTATCGATTGGGCAACAATCAATTCTTTGTATTGTCATTATGCGCCAGCCGGTCTAGTGATGGCAGTCATCGCTTCAATGATCGTCGGCGAAACTCAAAGAGGGAATAAAATGTTTTTAGCAATGGCAAAGAGAAGTGCTCGAATGATGTTGGAATTGGACTCAATAAAGGTGATATCTTAGGAGGTAGTTAGGCTTTCAAAAATTAATTAAAAATTGGCAAACGAAATGAAAAAGTTTAACTGTTTTATTTTGGCTCTAGTGGGCCTGACCCCAGCTCCTATATTCGCCGAGAAAATATTGGGCTCAATCACAATCGAGCCTGGAATAGATCTTACCTTTGAAGCAGCAGCACGCGACAAAATAGTTCCAGAGAAGTTTTATTTGCCCGAGAACAAAACGGATGTGCATATAGAGGTATTGGCAACCTGGTCGGATGAGGCCCCACCCGGAGCTACAAAGGGCGGGCACGTAGCTTACCTTGAAGTCAGTGCCTCAGTAGAAAATGATCAGTCTAAAGAGAAACTATTATTCGAGTTGTCTCCTCATTTGAATCTGTCTGATAATCTGCATTACGCACAAAATATTAGGTTGCCAGGGAAATCAGAAAGCACCTATACCCTAGTTTTCTGGATTAGTCCGCCGGCGGCCGGCGTTTTAGGAATTCATGCCGATTGGGTTGAGGCATATGGTCAAACGATATCGGAACCAAAGACCATGACTTTCCCTAGCTTAAATTTGGAGGAAGTAGTTCGGGCAAGGCGTCGGTAGGATTTGTAATTCAGAGAAATCCTATGCGTTTAGAGCTCGGCACACAGATGCCCTCCATCCACTACGACGGTTGAGCCAGTCATGTATTTCGAGGCGTCAGAGCATAGCATGAGCAAAGGCCCATTCAAGTCATCGAATTGCCCGTAACGCCTCATGGGGATTCCTTTAACAAAAGTATCAGCCCGTTCTCCCTCAAGAAGAAGTCTACTCACGTCCGTCAAGATATAACCGGGCGCCAACGCATTAACTCTAATTCCAAACTTTGCGGATTCCAAAGCCATAATCTCGGTTGCTTTAACAAGCGCTGCTTTAGACACTGCGTACGGGAACTGACCTTTTATCGTTCTGTAAGCTGTAATCGACGCAATATTGACGATATTCCCTTCTTTTTTTTCTGATGTGACATTCATTTGAGTGTACATTTTTGAAAGTCGCCAAACTGACTTGAGATTGGTGTCAAAGACGTAATCCCAATCTTCTTCCTCGATCATGGCATAAGTCTTAGCACCTGCCTCGACTCCGGCGTTATTTATCAAGACATCCACAGAACCATACTCATTCTGAGCAGTATTGAGGAATGATTCGCATGAATCAGGATCCCTCACGTCGAGGGCGACACCCAAGGCCTTGCCCCCTGAATCATTGATCTCATTGACTCGATCCCGGATTTTATCTGACCTTCTAGCACCCAGAATCAGTGATGCTCCAGAACTTGCGAGGACACCAGCAAAGTGGTGCCCGAAACCGGAGGAAGCCCCTGTAATTGCTACGGTCTTCCCTTTTAATGAAAAAAGTTCCACATCTACCTCTTAAATAATCGTCACGGAAAGGGAGAAACCGTACCTTGGCTCCGCTCAGAACACAAATAAAGGGGCAAAATTCATAACATTTCGTTCTTAACAGATAACGAAAGATTATATGCGTGGCTTTGAGAGGACAGTTAAGCTGTTTTATACTTAATTCAATAATAAAGGGATATGAAAAAATGCGTGATGAAACAAAGCTAATTCATTCTGGATACGAGACGGACCCAACAACGAAATCTGTTGCGACACCAATTTATCAAACCGTGTCCTACGAGTTTGATAGCGCCCAGCACGGAGCAGACCTCTTCAATCTCGCCGTTCCCGGCAACATCTATACGCGTATCATGAACCCAACGACAGCCGTTCTTGAGCAGCGCGTGGCAGATTTAGAAGGGGGCGTAGGTGCACTGGCAGTGAGCGCCGGCAGCGCGGCAATAACCTATGCAATCCAAAATCTAACTTCCGTCGGAACAAACATAGTTGCAACACCCCAGCTTTATGGAGGAACTTACACGTTATTTGCTTACACACTCCCAAGCCAAGGAGTAGAAGTTAAATTCGCAGCATCCGACACACCAGAGGCCATTGAAGCAGCAATCGATCAAAATACTCGAGCAATTTTTTGCGAGTCGATAGGTAATCCAGCAGGGAACGTTGTTGACATAGAGGCCCTCTCTCAAGTTGCTGCGCGTGCCGGCATCCCTCTAGTCGTCGATAATACCGTAGCAACGCCAGTACTGATTAAGCCCATCGAACACGGAGCCCATGTCGTTGTGCACTCACTAACGAAATACATGGGCGGGCACGGAAATTCTCTGGGTGGAATAATTGTAGATTCGGGAAAATTTCCCTGGGATAAGCATCCTGATAAGTTCCCTATGTTTGCCGAACCAGAACCGTCTTATCACGGAGTTGTATATAATGAAGCTCTCGGCGCTGCAGCTTTTATTGGTAGAGCGAGGACTGTACCTTTGAGAAATACTGGCGCTGCGCTTTCACCGTTTAACGCCTTTTTAATACTCCAAGGCATCGAAACCTTGGCTCTAAGAATGGAAAAGCATTGTCAAAATGCACATCAAGTCGCCGGCTTTCTAAAAAATCATCCGAAAGTCACCGCGGTAAATTTTGCTGGGCTTGAGGGAGATAGAAGTTATGAGCTAGCTCAGCGGTATTGCGATGGCAACCCAGCCTCTTTGATGACCTTCGAAATCGAGGGAGGATTTGAGAAGGCCGTTAAGTTTTATGACGCATTGAAACTTTTTAAACGACTAGTAAATATCGGAGACGCAAAGTCTCTTGCTTGTCATCCCGCTTCGACTACACATCGCCAGATGTCAGAGAAAGAGCAATCAAATGCGGGAGTAACGCCGGGAATGATAAGGCTATGCGTAGGGATAGAGCACGAAGAGGATATCATAGCTGATTTAAGCGAAGCGCTAGATAACGCTTAAGCTGATCGAGCTTTAATCGCTGTTTTTAATCCGGAATAATTCGGCTGGTCAATAGCTATTTGATTGACCACCGTCGTTCTGAGATGCGCTCGTAAGTCTTCGTTTTCTAGAGAAAGAGTTCTTTCTCTTAGAGACTTGACCAGCCTCTCCCTTAGCACCCCCAGGTCTTGATTAGACGAGAACATCTCTCGTAGTCGCTTTAATTCTCCCTGTAAATGCCTGGGTGCCAAGGCCAGCTCGCGATTAACTATATCTAACGAATTCGCAGCTACCCGCGCTAAAAACTTATCTCGACCCTCCGATGTCTTCATTACAGAGTCTCTCAAAAAATCTCTGACACTTATCAATAATTCGTCTGAACGAGGCAGGTCCAAGCTAGAGATACTTTCCTCGTTTTCCAAAATCTCGACTGGACCGGGTATCAGAAGGTTAACGCAGTCAACCTGACACTCGGAACTTCGTCTTCCAATGATAGGCCTCTCAACTGTTTTATCTGGTCCTGATCGGTAATGTTCCGCCATGCCAAGAGACCCAACGGCCCACCAAAAAGACCCAAAAACCTCCCAGAATTTGACGTGGTCTGGATTCACCTTTAAACCACTCTCTTCCTCGTAACCTCTAAAAAGATCTTCGTAGTCTCCAAATCCTCCAACGGGAAGATCTTGACCAAAGCGCCATGAGTTCGTGCATATCCAGCCCAAATCTCTCATTGGGTCACCGATATGAGCAACTTCCCAATCGAGAACCGCCACAATTCCGCTCGACGAGAGCATAAAGTTTCCGTTGCGGAAATCATTATGCACCAATGTAAGAGCATAATTCTCTGGGAGATTTTCAAGAAGCCATCTAGCAGTAAAGTCAATCATCGGGTGCGGCGTTTCAAGAAGTTTATATCTCTCCCATGTCTGCTCCACAAACTCTTTAGGAGAGATTTCCCAAAGGCGAGTTTTTAATCCAGTCGTCTCTAGGTCAATTGCATGAATTTTTGCGAGCACTTTCCCACACTCATAAGCCAAGCCTTTTCTGATATCTGAGAGTTCGGGAATTTTTACTATTCGCGCGCCGAGGGTCTCTCCTTCCAACCATTCCATTATAAAACCGTCGCCCAGCCCATCGTTCCTCTCAAGCACATAATAAACCTCGGGCTCCGGAACTCCGACTGCTCTCGCACTTCTCATAAGCAGAGCTTCGACATCCAACCCGGGGTGCTGGGGGGCCCTCTCTTGAAACTCGCCACCGGCTGCCCTCCTAAGAGCAAGCAATTTCTCTTCCCCGTTGGACGTTTTAATACGAAGCCTATAGGTCTCTTGGCTGGCCCCTCCGGACAACCTTTCAACTGAGGAAAGCGCGACGCAACTGTCGATATTTTCTAGCACTGCGGTCTCCAGGAGTGCTTTAAAACTATCTTCCTGTGACACTTCTAACGCCTTTCGGAGCTTGCTGGTTCATATACCCAAACATGTATCCTGCCACTCTACGCATTTGGATTTCTTCAGCGCCCTCGGTGATACGGTAACGCCTGTGGTGTCTGTATATGTGCTCAAACGGCTTGTGCCTTGAGTAACCTAGACCCCCGTGGACTTGCATAGCCCGATCGGCTGCCTCGCAACAAAATCTATTTGACCAGTAATTACACATACTAACTTTATCTGAAACAGCGAATGCTCCATGTTTATCCATCTGCCAAGCCGTTTTTTGAATTAACGCTCTTAACATTTCGGCCTGCGTCTGCAGCTCTACAAGGGGAAACTGAATACCTTGATTCGTAGATAATGCTTTACCAAACGGCTTCCTCTCTCCCGCGTAACGGACGGATTCATTAATACAGTATTGGCCGGCTCCCAAACTGGAAGCTGCTTGTCTAATACGATTTTCATTAAAAAAATGCTGCACGATTTGGAGACCATGACCCTCCTCGCCGAAGATAGCCGAGTTGTCAACGTACACGTCTTTAAAAGAGACAGTTCCATGGTCAGTCGGCATATTAAAAGTCCATAGAAATTCTTCTATCTTTGCTCCTTCAGCATCCAGGGGCGTAAGAAAAGCGGTGATACCGTCACCATCGCCGGCTTTCCCAGAGGTGCGAGCCATGACCATATCGTATTGGGCTTTATGAATTCCTGTGTTCCAAGTTTTTGCTCCATTGATCTTCCAACCGTCTCCATCTCTAACCGCGTTTGTCTCCATGTGCGTTGCATCGCTGCCATGAGCAGGCTCGGTGATACCGAATGCAAAACCCCGTTTTCCTTCCAACATCAGTGGCAACCACTCCTCTTTCTGCTCGGTTGAGCCATACTCGGCCATGAGCAAAACACCTACATTGTTTCCAACTATGGAGTGTTCATTCTGCAAATCATTGTGGAGGCCCAGACCTTTAGTTGCCAAATGCTCCCGAATCACGGCCATAGCCAGATTACCACCATCTTTACCCCCCAACTCTTTGGGCATTGCAAAACGATAATGACCAGCCTTGTCCGCTCTTGTTCTAGCCTCGAAAAGCAAGGCCTCCCAATCTTCAGTTGGAAGACCTTCCCGCTCCCAATCGGTTCTGGCGTCTTCTCTCCGATGATCAAAAAACCTTATGTTGTCATTCTCATTTTCTAGGGGCTTTATCTCGTCTTCGATGAACCGATCAAGTTCGTTAAGATAAGCCTCTAACTCGGCTGGAATATCAAAATCCATATCTTTTCTCTCTTTCTAAATTTTATGTGTAGTGGGACATACTGCCTAAAACTAAAGCCTATTCACTTCATCGTCAAATCTTGTCCCTTATACATATTGCTAAGAAAAATGTTTTAATGGCGGTTTCGCACTCGAGTACACATGGATCCTGTAACCCAGTCTGCATTGGGGGCATCTCTTGCCCAAACACAAAGCAACTCGAATAAGGTATGGGCTGCCGCAATTCTCGGTTGTATTGGTGGCCTCGCACCAGACTTGGATGTCCTAATCTCCTCTTCAAAGGACCCTTTATTATTTCTTGAGTATCACAGGCAATTTACACACTCCCTCATCTTTATTCCGTTTGGATCTCTCATCGTTTCTCTTTTTTGCTGGAAACTCTTCAAACACGGCCTTACTTTTAAAGAAGTGTACTTATTTTGTTTTCTTGGCTACGCAACTCACGGCTTATTAGACGCTTGCACTACCTATGGAACTCTGCTGCTATGGCCGTTTTCTGACACCCGTTTTGCATGGAACAACATATCTATTATCGATCCGCTCCTAACTCTGCCGCTGCTTACTTTTGTGCTCCTCTCGATAGCACGGAAAACAAATTTTTTCTCCAGGGTTGCGGTAACCTGGGTCGTCCTGTATCTGATAGTCGGCCTTATCCAAAGAGACAGAGCGATAGAAGCAGGTAAAGAAATCGCATCAAGCAGAGCCCATCAACCGACCAGGCTAGAAGCTAAGCCCAGTTTCGGAAATCTTTTGCTGTGGAAGATTGTCTACGAGCAAGACGATTTTTTCTATGTTGACGCTGTGCGCGCTGGGATCACTCCCAGAGTTTATGAGGGCTCCAAGACGGAAAAACTAGATTTGGACAAGCATTTCCCTTGGTTGGAGATCGGTTCTCAACAGAGAAAGGATATAAAACGTTTTCATTGGTTCTCGAACAATTATTTAGGAATAGATCAAAAGAACGAGAATAAAATCATTGATATCAGATACTCCATGTTGCCCGATGAAATTGATGCGCTTTGGGGCATTGAGCTCTCAGAGACCGCATCACGAGAAGAGCATGTAAAGTGGGTTACCAGCAGAGAGATGAACGCAAAAGATATCGAAAAGTTTTGGTCAATGCTGTTTAACTAATCTGAAGACAAATAACTCTAGGAAATGATCTTTCAAAGTGCTGATTCAAATTCGTCAACAAGATACGAGCGCATAAAACGCATATCAAACAGCTTTTCTTCGTCCTCCCTTATTTCTTTGGCAACCTCTGGTTCACTCAGAGCCTTACCACATGCTGCGTAAGTTTCCTCGTCGGGGTACCAAATTTCTAAGAAGACATCATATTCCGGCTCCCGCAACTCGCCGTCTCGGTCGATATTCGCATTAGTAAATCGTCGAATATACTTGGAAGCAAAGCCTTTCAAATATTTTTCCCCTATTTCACGGTGAGTGCTTTCATAGTATTCACGAAATTGGGTAACTGACAGTCCCGGCTTTCTTTTCATTGGCATCACTAATTTAATCACTGGGTTTCTCCTTCTTTAACCTTGTAATCCAACATAAAACCGGTCTAGTAGAAAACAAGGGGGCTTTGTATTTATACTCTGTCTTGTATGCAAATTGGAAGAAAGATTATGGGAAGATCAGGCAGTTGTCTATGCGAGGCGATAACATATCAAATACCCGAAAGTTCGCTAATGGAAGCAGTATGCCATTGCAAAAATTGTCAGAAACAAGCTGGCTCTGCATTTTCTACGCTAGCGGGGATAAAAAAATCAGACTTTAGTTTAACTGGAAAGCCAAAACTCTTCGTCGATAAGGCTACTGATAGTGGAGCGTCAGTGGAGCGCTATTTTTGCGAGAATTGCGGATCACCAATCTACTCCGCGCTGCCCTCGCAACCAGATGTTATCTATTTAAAAACAGGGACACTCGACGACACTTCAGATTTTAATCCATCCATCCACGTCTGGGCAGCAACTAAACAAAATTGGGTCGAAATAGATTCGAATATGCCCCAGCTGCAAAAGCAAAGTTGAGCACAATTTACTGCAACTCGGTTAACTTTTAAGGTAAAAATTATGAAAGAGTTTACTGATAAAACTGCTGTAATAACCGGGGGAGCAAGCGGCATAGGATTCGCACTTGCGGAGCAATGTAGCCGAAGAACAATGAACATTGTCCTTGGTGACATCGAGGAGCAGGCTCTTGCGTCAGCGGTCAAGCACTTTGAAGATAGGCAAGTGAATGTGGTTGCGGTGCGGACGGATGTCAGCAGCAAAACATCCGTTGAGAATCTTTTTGATCAGGCCAGGGCACGTTTCGGGAAGATCCACCTGCTGTTCAATAATGCTGGCGTTGTAAACGGTGGCTCCCCGCCGCCAATCTGGGAACTTCCGAGGCAAGACTGGGACTGGGTAATGGGGGTTAATTTAATGGGAGTGCTGTATGGCATTCAAACCTTTACGCCTCATATGATAGAGCACGGCGAGGAGGGGCACATTGTAAACACTTCATCAATCGCTGCTTTTATTCCAGGTGCTGGACCATATGGCGTGAGCAAATCGGGTGTTGTAATGCTTAGCGAAACCTTAGCACTTGATTTAAAAAGGGCGCAGGCCAAGATAAGCGCCTCGGTTATTTGCCCTGGCTGGACAAACACAAAAATTAGCGACTCTGAGAGGAATCGACCTAAAGAGCTAACGAGTTCGAGCAATCCGGACAGACTCGGCCTTGGCATGAACAGCATTTTAGAGGCTGGAAAATCTCCGGAACGGCTAGCCGAACAGGTTTTCGAGTCGATTGAAAACGACCGTTTTTATATTTTTCCTCACCAGGGCTGGGACTATCTTTTGACCGAACATACAGAAGCTATGTTGAGAAGAAAGGGGCCTCATATTTTTGACAGCGCTGCTCATCTTGCAAAAAGATCTGAAGGGAAAGATGTTTAATTACTCGCATGAATGGGAACAAGGCTTTCCTATCAAGTTTAATTTGTTTGCTATCTGTTATGGCTACACGCAGCGCAAGATAAATGCCACCAATCTAGGTGACTCCGAAAATCTCTAATTTTTCTTCGAATCTAAGTCTTGTTTGGAGTTTTACTCACCAGATTCTAGATGAATGAAAGGAACTGGTTCTCGCTTTAAGCGATAAGGTTAGTTTTGTACTAAATGAATTCGCTTTGGTTCCGTCGGCTTAATTCTAAACGGATCTTGAAAAGATTCCTGCGGGAACAAAACCCTCAGTTCAGTTCGAACCAGAAAGAGCCACCTCCATCTTTATACTTCCCTCCCATAAGTTCTTTAGATATTTCTGGAAATTGGCGGTGGCAAAAGTTGCTCCCTGTAAGCGCGCGGGTCTTAGGATTATCCAACAAATACGCGTAGAGAAGGTATTGCTCAGTCCAGTATATGTGTTTTTGTATCTTAGATTGAGGCTGAGCATAAGGAAGAAAAACGTCATGGGCATGAACTAGCATCTTTTTTGTTATTTCCGGTAATAGCTTAAGGTAAATGAATAGACAATCACTTCCGATTTTTACGGTGTGGGTTGAGTCGATGAATAAGATATCCGCTTCTTCAACCAAAGAAACTAATTCTTCCAGCTCAAAATCTTGGACTATCTTTTCGTGAGTTTTCGTAATCGATTTTAAATTTCTTAAATATTCGGGAAGGAAGGGTTCTATTAGGACTAGATCACCCGCCCCATTTACTTGGAGTGCTTGGTTTGCAACGAGTGTTGAGTTTCCAGCACCGATTTCTATGATTCTTTTTGGTTTGCAGTAACGAATAATGCAGTAGTAACTCATCGCGTCCATATAACTAAAGGACGAATTGTTCCAATAAAAGACTTCGTCGTTATCGGCGGGTTTTTCAAGTGGTGGGTTAAACTCGTTTGCGTAGCTCCGAAGTTCATTTAAAAACTTCTGCGTTCTTTCTCGAGAAAAAATCGTTTCAGAGAAATAACTACCCGTTTGTTCTTCAGTATCACGATACTCGAAAGATTCTCGAACCTCTGCGACGGAGGGGATGTTGGAGTAAAAATTTACCGGTGTAATGTTAAGTTTGTGTTGTTGAATTGCTTCGCGAGTTTCCAGATCTGACCAAAGAACTTTTTTTGCTAGCTTAATCAGCAGATCAAATTCTGATTTGAGGAGCGGTCCTACATACGCTTCATTTTCTTTTTTGGACATAATAACTTTTTCGTCTCCTCAGATTTTATTCATTTTTATATGTAAGGCGTAGCAATCAATTTTTGAGGCAAGTTCATTCGGGTTCTCGAAAAGATTTGTCGAACGCTTAAACAATCTGGCAGGTAAAATGGCTGATTAGCTATCCTTGTTTTCCCTTGATGTCTGCACAGGCTATTATTCCCTAGTTTATACGAAAACAGCTCGGCAATCTCTATGCACCTATGGGCTGAGTTTCTGAGCCCACTGGATAAAGAAATCTTTTTTCCCAGGGCATTGGTTCTGAAAAAGTGATTTGCGAGACAAAGACAAATTCCCTTCAAATCCTAATATTTCTGAAATGGCGTGGCAGGTAGCTTGACCAATCTCGGAAATCCAATCTGCACATTACTAATATCTTTGGGGTTAGTCTCAATCTCCAAGGCAGATTGCTTCGTTTGTCTAAATTAGAGTGAGTATTTTATCTTCCCATCTAATCCTTTTTGCAACCCCAGGCTAGGTCATAGAATTTCCAAACGCCATGTAAATTTCTTCTTTGAGACACTTGGTTTCTGGGAACACTCCTTATTCCCCTTGGAAGGCGAATGCTTGGCTAATAAATAATATTCACGAAATTAGGCAACTGTTAGTCCTAGCTTTCTTTTCACTGACATTACCAATTTAATCAATAGATTCCTTCCTTTTTAATGCCATCATCCATCACAAGACCGGCCAGTAGAAAAAAATAGGCTTTTGTATTTATACTCTGCGTTGCACGAAATTAAAAAGAGAATAAAGGGAGTGCTGAATGGCCTTCAACCGAACGCAGAGAAGACATGTCGAGAACAGAAGGTCCACAAAATTTTAATAGCTATGCAGCTCTTGGGATGAGATCCGAAGGAAAAGGTGTTTAATTGCTAAGATGAGTCGGAATAAGCTATCCGTATCAAGTTTAAGTTGTGCGCTATTTATTATGGTTGCGGAGAGCTATTCCGCATTTTCACAAGAGCCCTCTAACTTAGGAAGGGCGTTCCTAGTGACTACAACCCAAAGCGTTAACGATACCTCCATCCACATCATTAACACTTCAAACGACTCTCAGACCTATACAGGCAACCTCTATAATCAAGAGGGCAACCAGTTAGGCGCTACAGACGTTATAATTGAATCAGTCCCAACACCCAGCAAAGCTAGGCTGATAATCTCTGCTGACGACTTGGAAGATATTTTCTCTGTACCACCTTGGATCGGTCCCGCGCTCTTAGAGATCAGTGCTCTGGGAACCTTCGATCTAATGACAAAACTGACTAGTCCCAGCGGTCTTGTATCTAATACGAACTGCGTGAGAAGTGACGTTGTGTATAATATTGAGCCGTTTAATTCCAATACACTGACATATATACGCTTCATCAACACCGGAAACGAGGAGATAGTTGAAATTCGCGGGACTATGCACGACAGCGACGGTTTGGTGATTGGCGAAGGAAATGCGAGGTTTGTTGAAAAATTAAAGCGTAAGCAGGCTATCTGGTTATCATCAACTAAGCTTAGGGCCATAGTTGGAAGCACTTGGGGTTCCCTTGCCAGCCTTTCGATAAACCATCAATCACCTAACCTAAAACTTCTAAATTTGAACTTAGTCAATGGATCGACTTTTTTCAATTTTTCCTGCTTTGAAAATCAAGAAGAGCGAAGAATGTACCTTTTTACCAATTCGGATAGCATCAATGTAACCGAGGCCCACATCATTAACAGCAGTAACGAACCAACAAATTTTTTTGGGTCCTTGTATAACAGCGATGGCACGCGACTTGGCGAATTAAACACCAAGCTTTCAACTGAAACAGTTCCACCAAAAGGACGTGCAATTTTAACGGCTCCTTTGCTCGAGGAAATATACAACGCGTTACCGTGGGCTGGGCCTGCTATGCTCGAAATAACGGCAGAGAATCAGTTTGAACTTCTCACGAGGCTTAAAAGTCCGAGTGGACTAATCAGCAACACAAATTGTGTTAAAACAAAGATCATTCACAACATAGAGGGCTTTAATTCGAGCACCCTTACCTACGTAAGACTGATTAATAAAGGCAACACTGGTATAAATAATGTTGTAGGAACACTTTATGATAAAAACGGCTCAGTGCTGGGAAAAAGGGAAAAACTTTTGCGCGAAGAGCTTCGGCCCAAAGAGCAAGTTTGGATAAGCAATCGTCAGCTGGAGAAAATGTTTGGAGTCAGCTGGTTCGATGAAGCTAGCTTGGAGGTGACTGCGGACCAGGACGATAATTTGAGATTATTGAATCTAAACTTCGAGAATAGCGAAACATTTTTTAATTTTTCGTGCTTCGAATCTTCGGTCGACAAGACGAAGTAAGCCTCGACAAAAATAACCTCTTTTGCAAGCTTTGCCCTTCTACGGATTTCTATCTGAACAGAAAAGACTTAATTTCCTCTCGCGCAGCGCTTATGTCAGAACCCTTAAGTTTGTCTGCGTGGGCAACCTCGGGAGGGACATAAAAATGAATGGGGTCGCTGTCTTGATACGCGGACCATGCTGCCTCAGCGATTGCAGAT
>CAJWLI010000012.1 GCA_913043075.1 uncultured Gammaproteobacteria bacterium | reverse complement strand
TCTTGGTCAGGGTGCATTTGAATTGATTCGACGAGATATTTGTAACTTGACTCGTCACCAGTTATAAACTTTCCTAACTTAGGCCAGAGACCTGAAAATGATGCGTAGGCTTTTGAAATAGTTGGGTTAGTAGGCCTCGAAAATTCGAGGATAACTAATCGACCTCCGTAGTCCAGCACTTCTAACATCGATTCTAGAGCTTTTTGCTTGTTGGTGAAGTTTCTTATTCCAAAGGAGACAGTAATCGCATCAAAAGAATTTTTTCTAAAAGTTAGTTTTTCACCATCCGCTTGGATGTACGCAGTCCCTTTTATTATTCCTTTATCCAGGAGCCGTTCTCGCCCCTTTTTGAGCATAGCCTGGTTAATATCACAAACAAAAACAAAGCCTGAGGACGATACAATTTTATGCAGTAGCAATGCCATGTCCCCTGTTCCACCTGCTAGGTCCAACACCCTTTCCCCGGCCTTGAGTTTCGTTTGATTTACTGCAATTCTTTTGAGTATTCGATGGGTTCCAAGCGACATTAGATCATTCATAATGTCGTAGTCGGCAGATACAGAGTTGAAGACCCCTGCAACTCTTTCTGCTTTTTCTGCGGTCCTGACTTTATCGAAGCCAAAGTGGGTAAATTCGTCTTCTTTGCTCATTTTTGCTTACTAAATTCTGACTTATTACTATAACACGAGCCCGATAACACGCGACTTAATCGGATATTGCATCGATAAAAATAGGGTCTCTCGACCTTTTTTCCTGGGCGAGCCTTCTTAAATAATCGTTCCAGTTTTGCTCAAAATTTGTCGCGAGTTCAATCAAATAATCCCATGAGTAGATACCTGAATTGTGTCCGTCCGAAAAACTAATTTTTACTGCATAATTCCCTTGAAATTCTAAGTCTAGGAATTGCACGGCTCTCTTGCCGTATTGGAGTACTTCTTGGCCAGGTCCGTGACCTTTTGTTTCTGCGGATGGAGAGAAAACTCGTAAGTATTCCGCGCTAAGTCTAATAGGCTTTTCGTTGGAGAATAAAACTTCTAACTCTGCAGACTTTTTGTGAATATGCAGGGATTCAGGTGTCTTCATCACAAAATATATTTGGATAAATCTGAATCAGCGACGAGGTTCGATAAGTGGTCGTTCACATAGACAGCATCTATTGTGATTATTTTTTCCTCTTTTGTGGCTATATCAGGCGCTTCGAATGCAATATTTTCTAGCATTCTCTCCATGACCGTTTGCAGCCTCCTGGCTCCAATGTTTTCTGTTTTTTCATTCACTTCCCATGCGAGATCGGCGAGTTGAGTGATTGCAGACTCTTCGAATTTAAGTTCAATTCCCTCTGTGCTTAAGAGAGCACAATATTGCTCAACTAACGATGCTTTAGGTTCTATCAATATCTTTGCAAAGTCTTTTGCTGAAAGAGAGTCTAATTCCACTCTTATTGGAAGCCTTCCTTGGAGCTCTGGAATTAAATCTGAAGGTTTTGATAAATGGAAGGCTCCCGAGCCAATAAACAAGATATGGTCGGTCCTGACTAGTCCAAATTTTGTTGTAACATTGGTCCCTTCAATCAAAGGGAGTAAATCTCTTTGAACTCCTTCCCTTGAGATTTCCCCGCCATTGTGAGCGGCATTTTTTGCGATCTTATCGAGTTCGTCGATAAAAACTATCCCTGTTTGCTCAACTAATTCAATCGCCTCGCTTCGGAGTTCGTCTTCATTGATAAGTTTTTTTGCTTCTTCTTCGCTAAGAATTTTTAGAGCATCCTTTACTTTCATTTTTTTTGTTTTTTTCTTGCCTGGGTTGAGGTTAGAAAACATGCTCTGGAGTTGATTAGTCATTTCCTCCATTCCAGGAGGGGTCATTATTTCTAAACCAAAACCAGAAGACTCTATTTCTATTTCCACATCTTTTTCGTTTAATTCTCCTTCTCTTAATTTTTTCCTCATTACTTGATTAGCTGCGTTATTTTCATCTGGGTTCGGGTTTCTGGACCTAGGCACTAGAGCATTTAAAATTCGGTCTTCTGCTAGTTCGTATGCTATGGGTTGGTGGGCGTTAATTCTCTTCTCTCGCAACATTTTTGTTGCAGCCTCTATTAAGTCTCTGATTATTGATTCTACGTCTCTTCCCACGTATCCCACTTCAGTGAATTTAGTAGCCTCTACCTTCACGAAAGGAGCCCCCGCCAGTTTGGCTAAACGGCGTGCAATCTCTGTTTTCCCAACACCGGTAGGCCCAATCATGAGTATATTTTTAGGCGATATCTCTGATCGCAAATCTGAATTTAACTGCATTCTCCTCCAGCGATTTCTCAAAGCTATTGCTACAGCTCGCTTAGCCGAGTTCTGACCTACAATGTGTTTGTCAAGATAGTGCACTATTTCTCTAGGGGTCATGTTTGACATTTGTTGCCTTAGATTTGATTTCTTCAATAATTATTTCTTGGTTAGTGTAGACGCAGATCTCAGCGGCTATGGTGAGGCTTCTCTGAACTACTTCTTTTTCGGTTAATTTTGTATGAGCGCGAAGTGCCATAGCTGCTGCCTTTGCATACTGTCCTCCTGATCCAATCGCCATAATTCCATCGCTCGGTTCTACTACGTCTCCATTACCTGTAATCAACAGTGAGTTTTTGCTGTCTGCAACTAGAAGGAGTGCTTCCAATTTTCGAAGAAAACGATCCGTTCTCCATTCTTTTGCTAATTCCACCGACGAAAGAGTGAGATTTCCTTGGTGCTTTGTTAGTTTTTCTTCGAATCTTTCGATTAATGTGAAGCCATCGGCTGTTCCTCCCGCAAATCCTGCGATAACTTGATCTTTATAGAGTCTTCTAACTTTTTTTGCGTTCCCTTTCATGATGGTGTCTCCCATCGTGACCTGACCGTCGCCGCCAATGGCTACGGCCGATTCTCCTCTTACTGATACTATGGTAGTGCCATGGAATTGATCCATTTTCTTCCTTAGATATTTATAATATTTCATTGTGGTATTTGAAGTTCGTTCTTTGATTTCTCTAAGATAATTGATTTTGTGATACTTTCTAAATCATTTTCTTCTAGCAATTTTTCGATTTCTACAACTTTAGTTTTCTTGTTATACGGCCCTAATATTACTCGGTACCTATTTTTGTCTTCAATAGATACTCTCTCTATTCTAGCCTCCAATCCAAGAAGTATTAGCGAGCCTCTAACCTGATTTGCGTCGTAATGTTCAAAAAACGATCCGGTCTGGATTTCCCAGATTTCTTCTGGGCGTGTATATTCTCTGTCTTGGGCGTTGAACTTTTCCACTTCGACTTCATTATTAGGAAACATATCCCAGAATTCATATTCTTGCTCTGCTGGAATCAAATTTTCTACTGATACGCTTTCTTCCTTTACGACAGGGCCGGGACCCCCATTGAGATAGAGAAACCAAGAGGTTAACGAGAAGGAAAAAATACACCCAAGAAAAAAACCAATTAAAAAGGTCTGGATTTTTTCCCCGGTTTTTCTTTGGGCCGTTTTTCTCCTGTTCATGTTAGATTAATTTTTCAAGTCCTTATTCAGTCCACCTTACAACCCAGGCTTCTTGTCGAATGTTAGAAGGTTACACCATATTGAGTGGATCAACATCAATAGACCATTTCAATCCCCTTGGTAACTTGCTTTTCGCAATAAATCTCTCGATCTCACTAAGTTTTTTGTGTAAAGGCTCTCTTTCCTTGGATATTAGAATGAGTTTTTGGCGAAACCTATTATTCTTTTTTTCAATAATCGCAGGTAATGGTCCTGCCAAAGACAAGTCTTTGGACTTTGGTATATTTCTCTTGATATTTTGCAAGAAATCTATCGCTAGGTTCTGTTCGGGACTTTCAGAATGGATCGCGACTTCGTAGCGGACTGGAGGAAGAAAAGCATCGGCTCTCTCATTAAGCAAGTGCTCAGCAAATTTTTGATATCCGGTTTTAATCAACTTTTGCAAAGTTTCTTGGTTTCCAAATTGAGTCTGGATTAAAACTTCTCCGGCGTGTGTTCCTCTCCCAGCTCTACCTCCAACTTGTAAAATTGTTTGACCTAACCGCTCCAGCGCACGAAAGTCTGCGGAGTAAAATCCCGCGTCGACGTTCACTATTATCACTAAGGTAATATTAGGAAAGTGATGTCCCTTAGCTAAGATCTGAGTTCCTATTAATATGCGAGGCTTATCTTCTTTAATCCTATCTATCGCCATGCGCATCGAGTTTTTCCCTTTCATGGAATCACGATCGATTCTTAAAATCTCTTCCTTTGGGAAACTTTCGCTTAAAAATTTTTCGAGTCTTTCGGTGCCCACTCCAAGATGAATCCATCTTGAGCTTCCACAACTATCGCAAGGCGCTGGATAGCTTTTTAATCTTCCGCAATGATGGCAGCTCAAGACCTCAGTGGTTTGATGGTAGGTCAATTTGACTTGGCATCTATCGCAAGTCGCGATTTGTTTGCATTCTTCACACAAAAGTATTGGGCAGAACCCTCTCTGGTTAACAAACACCAATGCTTGTTTCCCGGAGTTCAGAGTCTTTTGTATGCTTCGAAGTGCAAATTGCGTTAGTCCTTCTCTTGTAGCGAATTGAGAAGTATCAATAACTCTGTATGTTTCTGGATGGCTTTCAGTGGGCCTTGAGTTTAGAGAGAGTTTTTTGTACTTTCCCCTCTTTGCGTTAAAGAGGCTCTCTAAAGATGGTGTGGCAGATCCAAGTATAATAGGGATTCGTTCTATATGGCTTCGATAAATAGCTAGATCTCGCGCTGAATATCTGAAACCTTCCTGTTGCTTAAATGATAAGTCGTGTTCCTCATCAACAATAATGATTCCTAAATTTTTCAAAGGAGTAAAAATGGCAGATCTAGTGCCAAGAATAATTCCGCTTTGTCCTTCTTTTGCATCAATCCAAGCCTGGGCTCTTTGTTTATCCGTTAGCGAAGAATTAATTATAGCTACTCTCGTGCAGAATCTATCTTCGAATCTTGATACCATTTGCGGCGTGAGACCAATTTCTGGAACTAAGATCAATGCTTGCCGTCCTAGATTGAGGTGGGGTTCTATAGCTCTCAGATAAATCTCTGTCTTCCCGCTACCAGTTATTCCTTGCAGCAAAAAAGGCCTGTTTTCATCTCTATCTGAAAGCTCAGCCACAACTTTTTTTTGATCGCTATTTAAAATAAGGTCTCCGTAGCTAATATTCAGTTTCGAAGTTTTTACTTCAGCTTTTTTTCTAGTGATTTGCCAATAGGCCCAGCCTTCGTTTAAGAAGATTCTTATCAAGTATGGTTTGATACCTGACTTGAAAAGTGCCTCCTTGGTTTTTTCTTCTTCCTGAATTAACCGAAATAGCATCTTTTTCTTTGGGGATAGTTTTTTTGTTGATTGGTTCATTTCGAGACCGAGCGACGTAAGGCTGAGTTTTTTTTCAACGAAGAGATTCGTTTTTGTTTCTTGAGCTCTTAGCAGTGCAGGTAAGGCGTTTGTGAAAACATCGCCTATTGGATGATGGTAATAATCAGCTGCCCACAAACATAGATTGAGAATATCAATGGGCATATCACCCCTAGAGTCTAGAACTGAGTTGATTCTCCTGATTCTTTTGAGAGTTCTCTCATTATTTGCTTCTTTTTTAACTACGATCCCGATTAATGTTTGGTTGCCAAATGGCACGCTGACTCGCGAGCCTAAATTTATGTGAACACCGGGAAGTGCCTCGTAGGTAAAGGTATTTCTAATTGGCTTCGGAATAGCAACTGAAATTAACATTGGCCTCTTTTCTCTACAACTATTTTGAATAGAACTTTGCTTTTCGAAAGCTATGATATATTCCGAACTCTTTAAAAATACCTAAGCGAAGAAGACTAACACTATCAAAAATATGAGGAAATCTCTGCCATGTGACGTTTTGGCAACCTATAGTAAGCAAGATTTGATGCGTGCGGCAATATTAAATTGAGATCTGGGTTAGATGCTATTGTTCAGAGTTCCAAAACGTCCTTGGTTAGAACAAAGTTTGCGTGGGGTCTTCTGCCTCGAAGCCAGGAACCCGTTTAGACATCGTTTGTGGACTATATTCTTCTCTAAAGATTTCGAAGATACCCTGAGGATCCGAGGCCTTCGCTCTCAGTCCTGTTTTGGGGTCAATTTTTACTAGCACTAATCCTTCGGGTTTTGATCTTAAAATATCTTCGGGCGACCCCTTAAGAGCCTCTCTCATAAACTCTATCCAAGTTTCTAAAGGTGCCCTAGAGCCCCATTCTCTATTTCCTACAGGACTATTGTCGCTGAAACCGGCCCAAGCAGTTGCAACAAGATTCGGAGTGTATCCTGAGAACCAGACATCTGAATCGTTTGTTGTCCCAGTTTTTCCATGAAGATCTTGCCTGTCTAAAATTCGGGTAGCTTTTCTCGCCGTCCCTTTTTTCACCGCATCGGACAACATAGAATTCATGATGAAGGCAACTCTCGGTTCTAACACACGCGTAGCTTTTTTTACTTTGCCCTCACAATCTTTTGCGCATAATTCTAAGGGAATCTCCTGGTAATAGAATTCTTCATTTATAGAATCTATCGTTCTTATTAAATAAGGCTCGATCTTGAACCCGCCGTTTGCAAAAGTCGCGTAAGCGGTGGCTACCTCAAGAGGGCTCAGAGCAATTGTTCCTCCGCCAAAAGCCAATTGTAAGTTTTTTGGAAAATTGCTTGTATCGAAACCGAATCTGGATACATATTTGATCGCATTTTCTGGCCCTAGGTCCAACAAAACCCTAATTGAGACTAAGTTAATTGATCTGTACAAGGCTTCTCTTAATCGGATATTGCCTTGAAATGCATCTCCTGAATTTTTTGGCCTATATGTTTCTTCTAATTCTCCACCAGGCAAGACTAATGGTGCATCATTAAAGATAGTCGCCGCGGTTAGACCGTTCTCCAGAGCGCCTGCATAGTAGAATGGTTTGAAACTTGATCCTGGCTGTCTTCGTGCTTGAGTTACATGGTTAAACTGATTTTGCTTAAAGTCAAATCCTCCTACAAGAGCTTTAATAGATCCGTTTTTAGGATCTATTGCTACAAACGCTCCTTGAATAGCTGGTATTTGGCCAAGCCCAAAGTCAGTCCTATTTCTTTGCTCAACTCGAATAACGTCTCCTATGTTGAATAAATCCTTCGGAGACTTTGGTCTCTTTCCTCGCTCATTTGAATTTATAAAAGGACGCGCCCAGGTCTCGTCCTCCCAATTGAGCACTATTTCTTGAAGGCTTTTCCCCAAGAGGAAGATCGATTTGTTATCAATTTTTGTGACAATAGAAGGTTCTTGATTGCCAATTACGGGTAGTCTTTTCAAAGTTTCGATCCAATTTTCTGGATATCCAGCTTCCGGCAAAGCTAAATATTCGTCGGTGCCTTGAATAGTCCGATAGCCAGGGCCGCGATATCCATGTCGTCTATCGTACTCAATCAATTTTTTTCTTAAGGCCTTTTGCGCTGCGACCTGCAGATCGTTTCGGATGGTTGTTTTTACAATATACCCACCCGTGTAGGCTTTGCTGCCCAACTTAGTGAGTAATTCTTTTCTCACCATTTCAGCAACATGTGGTGCAGATAATTGGATATTTCGGTTGAACACTTTTGCAGTGATTGGTTTTGTTCTTGCTTCCTCATACATCGTATAGTTGATTGATCCCTGTTCTAACATTCTTTTTAAGACTAAGTCTCTTCTGCGCTTAGCGCGTTCTGGACCATTTATCGGGTTCCCCGCCTCTGGAGCTTGGGGTATACCTGCAAGCATTGCCATTTGAGCAAGGTTAAGTTCACTTAAATCTTTCCCGTAATAAGTATTCGAGGCAGCTTGAACGCCAAACGAATGCTTACCGAAAGGGATAATGTTCAGATATAACTGGAGAATGTCTTCTTTGGATAGCTCTCTTTCTATTTTTAGAGCCAAAAGCATTTCTTTGAATTTCCGTATAAATCGAATTTCTGTCTGCCCCGAGATATTTTTTACCAATTGCATAGTGATGGTGGAGGCGCCAGACCTGATGACTCCCTTGTTGCGAATTAGTTGCCAACTTGCATTAAAAAGCGTAACTAAGTCGATTCCTTTGTGCTCAAAGAATCTTTTATCTTCTGTATCTAGTAAAGCTTTTATAAATAATGGGGGTATTTCATCGAATGTTATAGGACTTAGTCTTTCTCCAAATTCCTGTATAAGGAGGTTGTCATCGGAGTAAATTTTGAGCGGCGCTTTGATACTTACCTTTGAAAATGTCTCTATTTCTGGGATTGATGGGTTTAAATAAAGAAATACACCAGACAGCAACATACTAAGTAAGCTCGCCAGCAAGAGGGTAAAGATCGCTATAGCTCTCAGGATAATTCTCATTATTTTCGACGGGAACTGTTTAAAAACGTTATTATATGGTGTTTTGACTTTTCGATGGTATCAAGTTTTATAGAAGTTTATATCCATCGGCTCGTTTTTAGAGAAAAAGAGAAATGAAAGATCATTTGCGTGATAACGGGAGTCTGTAGTTTGCAGCTAAAAAGGTTGTTTATCGTAGGGCCTATGGGCGTTGGAAAAACTACTGTTGGCAAACTTTTGGCAAGTGAACTTGGATTGAGATTCATTGATTCTGACAGAGAGATAGAAAGACGAACTGGGACGAATATATCTTGGATATTCGATGTGGAGGGAGAAAAAGGCTTTCGAGACAGAGAAGAGCAAGTTTTAGAAGAATTAACAAAAGAGGAAAATGTTTTAGTTGCGACTGGTGGAGGCTCGGTGCTGCGTGAACGAAACAGAGAAAATCTAAAAATCAGGGGATTGGTTATTTATCTAAACGCAGATTTAACGTTACTAGTGAAAAGAACAAAAGATGATACAAAAAGACCTTTGTTGAAAGGTAAGAATGTAAAAAAAGTGCTAGAAAAGATATTGCGAGAAAGGAGTTCGTTATACAAAGAAGTGAGTGATATCGAGATAAATGTGGCAGAAAAAAGTAGCAAAAACGCGGTTGCTAAGATTATGGAAGCCCTTGATAAAGAGATCGAAATTGGAAAAAGTTAAATTAACTCTTAGTCGCAACTCCTACGATATTTTTATCGGTTCCGGCTTGCTGTCGGATTCCGAGTTAATCGGAAGACACATAGGAAAAAAAAGCGTTTTCATAATTTCTAATAAATCTGTAGCCAATCATTATCTTGATAGGCTGATTTCGAGTCTTTCGGGCTTTGATTTTGGTGTATATCTAATCCCTGAGGGAGAGCAATTCAAAAATCTCCGAACTGTCGAGGAAATAATAAGCGTAATGATTAAAAAAGGAGTTAATAGAACTTCAACGATTTTAGCTTTGGGTGGCGGCGTGGTTGGTGATACGGCAGGTTTCGTTGCGGCGATTTTCCAAAGGGGAATCCCCTTTTTGCAAATTCCTACTACTTTGTTAGCTCAGGTAGATTCGTCCGTGGGAGGGAAAACAGCTGTAAATCATGAAGACGGAAAGAATATGATAGGGGCATTTTATCAACCAAAAACGGTGATTGTAGATACGGATACCCTTAATACTCTTCCGAAGAGAGAAGTCTGCACTGGTTTAGCGGAAATTATTAAGCACGGTATATTAGCGGATAAATCCTATTTCGATTGGATTGAAAAAAATATTTCCAAGTTGTTGCGGTTGGACAGCGAGACATTGGAATATGTCGTCGCCGGAAGTTGCAGGATCAAAGCTGAAATTGTTTCAGAAGATGAGTTGGAAACGGGGAAAAGGGCTCTATTAAACCTTGGACACACTTTTGGTCACGCTATAGAAACAGCTACGGGCTATTCAAAGTGGTTACATGGTGAAGCTGTGGGAGCCGGCTTGGTCATGGCTGCAGATTTGTCCTTTCGGCTGGGCATGTGTGCATTAGACGACGCTAAAAGGATTAAAGCTCTTGTTACAGATGCAGGCTTGCCGTTTGCACCTCCAGCTTCTCTGGAAGAGGAGACTTTTCTTAGATTGATGAGTCGGGATAAAAAAGTTGATGAGACTGGACTAAGGTTTGTTCTTGTTAACGGAGGAATTGGTAGTGCTGCTCTCGTGGAGCGAGTGCCTATCGAAAAGCTCAGAGCAACTCTTCAAGCGCGAGAAAATCTCTGTTCAGGAGTCTAAGGAAGTTCAGTAAACCCCATCAAATCCCTATCAATTTCTCGAGCTGCTTCTCTACCTTCATTGATTGCTCTCACAACTAAGTCCTGCCCTCTTCTGCAATCAGCTGCGGCATATACTTTAGGAATACTAGTGCGGAAGTCTGATTTGGAAGCTAGAAAATTCCCTCTGTCGTCTAATGTGATCCCTAACTTTTCGTTTATGTAGTGTTCTGGTTGAATAAATCCCAAGGAAAGCAGCACAAGGTCTGCTTTCCATATCTTTTCCGTATTTGGGATTTCTTGTAGGTTGTCGTCGACGCTTACGGTTATGATCCCTGTGAGCTTGTTATCATTGTCCTTAAGGAATTCCTTGCTCATTACAGAGTAGACCCTAGGGTCATCGCCGAACTTCTGAGATGCTTCCGCGTGACCATAGTCGACCCTATAAATTTTTGGCCAAAGAGGCCAAGGATTATTCTCTGCTCTTTCTTTTGGCGGCTTGGGTAAAAGCTCGAAGTTAACTAGCGATCTGCATCCGTGGCGAATTGATGTGCCAATGCAGTCGGTCCCTGTGTCCCCGCCACCGATGACGATTACATCCTTGTCTTCAGCTGATATGTAATTGCCATCTAAATGATTGGAGTCCAGGAGGCTCTTGGTGTTCTTGGTTAAGAACTCCATGGCCAGGAAAATGCCTTCGGCGTCTCTCCCTTTTATTTCTAGATCTCTTGCCACAGTTGCCCCCGTTGCAAGCAAGATAGCATCGTTTTTTTCTATTAAGGCCTCTGGAGGTATAGTTTTTCCTATGTCCGAATTAGTCTCGAAGCTCACCCCTGATTTTCGCATCAGATCAATTCTTCTCTCCACTACATTCTTTTCCAGTTTCATATTTGGAATACCATACATAAGAAGGCCTCCGAGTCTGTCGGCTCTCTCATAGACTGTAACCTTGTGCCCCGCTTTGTTTAGCTGATCAGCCGCGGCTAACCCGCATGGTCCTGAGCCCACAATCGCAATAGTTTTTCCAGTTATCGGGGCAGGAGAATTCGGTTTGACCCAGCCGCTCTCGAAGCCCTTGTCTATGATGGCGCACTCAATATTCTTAATAGTCACTGGTGGATTTGTAATACCTAAAACGCAGGAACCTTCGCAGGGCGCAGGACAAACCCGTCCTGTAAATTCTGGGAAATTATTTGTTTTGTGTAAGCGGTCTAAAGCTTCACGCCATCTGCCTTGATAAACTAAGTCGTTCCATTCGGGAATGAGGTTGTGCACTGGGCAACCATTCTCTGACTGGCAGAATGGTACACCGCAATCCATGCATCTTGACCCTTGGGTAGCTAAAAGTGGCTCCTCGTGCTCAGTGTACAATTCTTTAAAATCCAGAAGCCTTATAGACGCGTTACGATACGGCCTGACTTCTCTCTCAAACTCTTTAAAACCTGTTGGCTTCCCCATAGTTTAAACCTAGCTATTTTTCCCTTTTACTTTCATACGGCAATATTTTTGGACGCCATTTCTTCTAAGACTCTCTTATAGTCGGTCGGCATAACCTTGACGAAGTTAGAAAGTTGATTGGACCAGTCCGATAATATCTCTTGGGCGATGGTGGACCCGGTGTAACCGGCATGTTTTTCGATCATTGACTTGAGCTCTTTTATATCTGCGCGGTTCTCAAGTGGCTCTAACAGCACCGTACCCTTGTTACAATTTTTCTCGAAGTTTCCCGATCTGTCCCAAATGTAAGCTATCCCGCCGCTCATTCCAGCTCCGAAGTTTCTGCCGGTTTCGCCCAAAACAACTACGCGGCCACCGGTCATATATTCGCAGCCATGGTCACCTATTCCTTCGATCACAGCATTCGCTCCGCTGTTTCTGACACAAAAACGTTCCGCACCTATCCCTCTAAAATAGGCTTCTCCAGACGTTGCGCCATAAAGGACTACATTTCCTATCAAAATATTTGATTCGGGGGAGAAAGTGCTGGTTTTGGGAGGATATATTATAATCTTTCCACCACAAAGGCCCTTACCAACGTAGTCATTTGCGTCTCCTTCGATTTCTAGGGTCACTCCCGACACTAGCCATGCTCCAAGACTCTGTCCTGCAGAACCGTCAAGTTTTACTTCAATGGTGTCTTCGGCTAGCCCTTTTCCTCCGGTCGCTTTGGTAACCTCGTGAGATAGCATGGTACCAACTACCCTGTTGATGTTGATAATCTTGTCCTTTATCTTAACGTTTCTGCCTTCTTTGATTGCAGGTTCAGCTAGCTCAATTAACTTATTGTCGAGTGCTCTCGCTAGACCGTGATCTTGGTCTTCTGTTTGATAGACTTGTGTATTCTCGTAAACGAGTTTCGCAGGTTTAAGGATGTTGGAGAAATCTAAACCTCTTGTTTTCCAATGATCTAACGCTTGTTCTGAATCTAGTAGGTCAACCCGGCCTACCATATCGGTTATCCGGGTCATTCCGAGTTTCGCCATAATTTCTCTTAATTCTTCTGCTACCATAAAAAAGTAATTCACTACACTTTCTGGTGATCCCGAAAATTTCTTTCTCAATTCTGGGTCTTGCGTCGCAATACCGACTGGGCAGGTGTTTAGGTGGCATTTCCTCATCATTATGCACCCCATTGTTATAAGAGGAGCCGTTGCAAAACCAATCTCTTCAGCACCTAGGAGGATAGCCATCGCTACATCTCGACCTGTTTTTATCTGCCCATCAGTTTGTAACACTACTCTTGATCGAAGATTATTCATTACTAAAGTCTGATGTGTCTCTGCCAAACCCAACTCCCAGGGCAGACCAGCATGCTTAATTGATGTCAATGGAGATGCCCCGGTGCCCCCATCGTGTCCCGCGATTACTAGATGATCCGTTTTTGCTTTAGTAACTCCAGCGGCTATGGTGCCCACTCCCACTTCAGAGCCTAGTTTCACGCTGATCCGAGCAGAAGGGTTCGCGTTTTTTAGATCGTGAATTAGTTGGGCTATGTCTTCTATTGAGTAGATGTCGTGATGAGGTGGCGGACTTATTAGTCCCACGCCAGGTGTTGAGTGCCTAATTCTGGCAATGTTATCATCTACTTTGCCTCCAGGGAGTTCTCCTCCTTCTCCAGGCTTGGCCCCTTGAACAATTTTGATTTGGAGTTCATCAGAATTCGCGAGATACCAAGTCGTTACCCCAAATCGTCCTGAGGCGATCTGTTTGATTGCGGATCTTTTTGAATCGCCATTGGCCATCGGTTTAAAACGTTCGGGGTCTTCTCCACCCTCGCCCGTATTGGACTTCCCTCCCAACCTGTTCATCGCAATCGCAAGAGCTTCGTGACTCTCTGCGGAAATAGATCCGAAACTCATTGCGCCAGTGCAAAATCGCTTTACGATCTCTTTTGCTGGTTCTACGTCAGAGAGATCGATGCCTCGGTCAGGGAACTTAAAGTTTAATAACCCTCTGAAGGCTGATCGTTTGGTGGAAACCTCGTTGGCATGAGCGGAGAATCTTTCGTAATCTTTCTTGCTATTAGTCTTTGAAGCAATTTGCAAAGACGAGATAGTATCAGGGTCCCACATATGAGTGTCGCCTTCTCGTCTCCAATGAAAATCCCCAGGGTTCGGAAGTACTTCAATTCTATTATCTAGCCTCTCCGGATATCCTAGTTCGTGCCGTTGTTTTGTTTCGTTGAACAAGATCTCGAACCCTATCCCCTCAACTCTGCTTGCTGTGCCCACGAAGCATCTATCAATGATTTCTTTCGCCAAGCCTACCGCTTCAAATATTTGAGCGCCTTTATATGACTGCAACGTGGAGATACCCATTTTTGCCATCACTTTCAGAATGCCTTTAGCAACTCCTTTTTTGTAGGCAGCTACAAGATCATCAATGGTCTTGTATTCTTCGCTTGATAAAAGTCCGTTTTCCTTTGATTGCCAAAGGGCCTCAAATGCAACGTAAGGGTTAATTGCATCTGCACCGTATCCAATCAGCAGACAGTGGTGATGAACTTCTCTTGCCTCTCCTGTTTCTAAAATAATGCCTATTTTCGTTCTTTCAGCCGTGTTGACGAGGTGGTGGTGAACCGCACCGCATGCAATCAGCGTGCTTAATGCCATTCTGTCTGCGCTTATCTCTCTGTCTGACAACACGATCATTGAGTACCCATCTTTAATAGCTGTCGTTGACTCCTCACAGATTCTATTGATTCTGTTTAACATGCCCTCCTTCCCGTCTCGTTTTGGGAATGTAATGTCTATGGTTTTGGTCTTCCAACCAGGAGTAGCTATTTCCTTTATGTCGTCAAGTTCCCCGTTTGAAATAATCGGGTGCAAGAGATTAAGCCGATTAGCATGCCTTGGTGAGGTTTCTAGTAGGTTCCTTTCAGGACCAATGAAGCACTCCAGTGACATCACTATCTCCTCTCTTATTGAGTCGATAGGGGGATTTGTGATTTGAGCAAAAAGTTGCTTGAAATAATCGTAAATGA
>CAJWLI010000011.1 GCA_913043075.1 uncultured Gammaproteobacteria bacterium | reverse complement strand
CTCGATCAGATGGTCTCGAAAATCTGCATCCTCCAAACCCGCAGGTCGTTCCGTCCTCTTTTGTTCTCCCGTTAATCATCTTGTTGTCGTATCGATAATTGGTGTACTGAAAGCGTACCCCCCCCGTGATCGAGGCTTTTTCGCTTAAAGGGTGATCCGCCCTGATAAATAACCCAAAGAGCGAAGCGTCAACCTCATAATCGTAGTGTTTGCCTGGTGGTAATGTCGCGGAGAGGAAACGGCTTCCTTGGACAGCGCTTTCTTGAGTCTCTTTGAGAAAGCCTTGAGTGAACTCTATATCGGCGCCGAAAGACCACCACTGATTGCTTTGCGCAACCAAAGATAGCCCAAAGCTATCATGACCATTTCGTTCTTCTGGCTGACCAGGCAAAAAATGCTGCAAGAATTTCATGCCAACTGACCTGAGGTAGGGCTGTATATTGATAGTCGCCCCGCGGATCTCCTTTGATAAATCGGACACGATTCTTAATGAGTAAGCATCTCTGTAAGCTTCAGGGTTTGGGTTTTCCTTTTTCTCTTCTTCCACTCTAAAGGCTTCGAATCCTGTAATAAAACCGGCTGTTTCTTGATTCAAGTTGCTCAAAAAAAGGCTAGAGTTGATTTCCCAACCTTGAAGTTGTCCTGAGTGTTTCACCAATAGTTTTTGCTGGCCATATCCTGAATCGTTCTTGTAACCATCGTCACGGCTGCCAGAGAAGTCTACTCGAACAGATTCCGTTGAAAACCCTACCTTGCTTCTGTAGAAGTCGTCTGGACCAGTCTCAATAGAAATATAATTGTTACCGGCTCCGGGTACGGGAGTGATGATATTAATTACCCCATGGACAGCATTTGATCCATAGACTGAAGAGTTTGGGCCGCGAAACACTTCTATGCGTTCCGCTATTTCGTTGGGTCCTTCAAACAATTGATTGACGTTGCAAAAACCTGGGGCTCTCAAAGATACTCCGTCTTGCATGACGAGAAACGCTCCACAGCTCCCGGCTCCAGTGAGGACTGGGGATCGAACTGAAGTAAGGCTCTCCTGACCGTTTCCTCGGCTTATCCAAACTCCAGGAGTGCGTTGAAGCAGCTCGTTTATGTGTACAGGAGAAACTCTAATTAAGTCCTCATATCTCAAAACTGATATACTGCTCGCCGTGTCTCCGAGTGTTTTTTTTGTTTTTGAAGCCACTACGACCACTTCTTCTAAGCTTGTCGCTGAGAGCTGGTTAGCAATTAATGATAAAAATAAACAAACAAAAACTTTAAGAGCCATGGGTAATCGAGCCTAAGGGTTTGAAATGATCAAACATCTTAATCACTTTGTGTTAAAAAAATAAGCCGCTGAAGATACTACTTTTTATCGACAATTAGAATGTTTTAATCGCAGTACTGAATCAGCTAGAGTTAAAAAACTATGAAAGATTACACAGACGAATATTCGGCTGAGTTGCTTCAACCTATTAAAAGATCAGAGCAACGCGAGAAAACAGGTTTGGTCAGAGGCGAGTATAATTTTAAAGGTGCAGATATATGGCGTGCTTATGAGTTTACTTGGTTAAATAAAAGAGGAAAGCCTGAAGTTGGTGTCTTGAGATTCGTAATCCAAGCTGCGTCACCTTTCTTTATAGAATCAAAGTCCTTTAAGTTATACCTGGGATCCTTTGCAGGGCGCATTTTTTCTGGCAAAGAACTCGTTTTAGAGGCTCTGCAAAAAGATCTGTCCACAAATGTTGGCTCTCAAGTTTTAGTCGACTTTCTTTCTCCAGAAGATTTGTTCCCTCATGACATTCATGATCCAAATTTAGTCGACCTAGATAAGCTCGATATTGATATTTCTGAATATGAATATAATCCCGAATTGCTTCAGGGGACCGGAAAGAAAAATGTATCTGAAGTTATCTCCACCAATCTTTTTCGTTCTCTTTGTCCGATGACAGCACAGCCTGATTTCGCCTCCATAATAGTCGAGTATCGAGGGGCAGGAATCAAGCACGAAAGTCTTCTCAGTTACTTGATTTCTTTTAGGAGACACGCTGCTTTTTCTGAACAAATAGTTGAACGCGTTTACTGTGATCTAATGAAGAATTTTAGTTTCTCTGCTTTGTGCGTTTCTGCGCGCTACACAAGGAGAGGAGGGTTAGACATTAATCCGCACCGGTTGTTTAACATGCAGGCTCCGAGGCATATACGAGACCCGAGACAGTAATCAAAAAACTTTGATCGATTTGAGTCGCACGTTAATCTAGCATTCAATCGCCACGATGAGGAAAACACTTGTTTCTTATCCAGCCTACTAACGAATTGCTCTGCAGCGCAACCTGATCAATTGCACGATTATTTCTATTTAAGAGATCGAGATCAGCGAATATTGCGTCCCGAGTAATCAAGCTTTCTTCCTCGGACAGCTTTTTTATCGGTGCAGCCGGGTTTCCAACCGCGATAACTCCGCTCGGTATATCTGCTGCGACCACACTTCCCGCTCCGACTACACTGTTTTTACCGATGGTTACACCTTTGCAGACAATGCTGCTATCGCCTATCCAAACATTTTCTTCAAGCGTTATTGGCTTAGTTGTTCCTATTGGTTTAGTTCTGTCGTAGATGTCGTGCCAATCTGCGTCAGTGAGGTATGTGCCCGCGGCGAGCATGCAGTTATTTTTTATGAGGACCTTGCTTGCCGAGTCGATCCTTGTCCCCGGACATATCAATACGTTATCTCCGATTTCGATCTGTCCCTGCTTATCATCATATGCCCATGTGGAAAGTGAAACTTTTCTGCTTGAGTCAGCGATAACATGTAAATTCTTGCCTGCTGAAATTTTCCTCCCGTAAACTCGCAAGTTCCAGGGCTTCATTACAAAATGGTCTGATCCCAGACTCTCAAACTGAGGAGACAGAAAATGATCAGTAAACCAGACATCAAATCTTTGATGTAGGCGTTTTAACCACATTGGTCGATGGTCGTTAATCAATTAGGTGCCTCGAAAAAGTTTTAGTCTATCGAATATCTTGGTCCAAGATAAGTCGGATTCCTCTCTCCGCCAAATTAGAGTAATGTTTCGTTCGTTATGTTATTAAGGAGGTTTTGTGGAAGCATTGGCTGCAATACAAACTCGCAACTCAGTTAGTCGTTTATCGGGGAAGGTGAGTCCGGATGATTTAGAGAAGATGATATCCTCGGGCATTCGTGCGCCTGACCATGGAATGCTTCGACCATGGAGAATTACAGTTATACAGGGGGAATCCCTAAAAAAGTTAGGAAAACTATTTTCTGACGCGAAGTTAGACAAGGACCCTGAGACACCTCAAGTGGCTCTCGACAAGTTAAGAAGTAATCCGTTGAGGGCGCCTCTCATTCTAGGAGTTTGTGCAAAAATTTCTTCTGAATCAAAAATACCTGAAATAGAGCAAGTTCTTTCGGCCGGGGCGGTCGCGCAAAATATCCTTAATTCTGCTCATGCGCTAGGGTATGGAGCGATTTGGCGAACTGGTGAGATGGCTTACAGTGACCTAGTAAAAAAGGGTTTAGGGTTAGAAAAGTCAGATAAGATCATCGGATTTATTTATGTAGGCGAGATAGAGGGAAAGACAAAAAATCTTCCTAAGGTCGATGAAAAAAAAGTCGTAGATTTTTGGTAGAAACATAAGTGCCGGTAGATTTTTAGGCAGTATAAAAGTTAACATATGGGTTCCACCTTGGTCCTCTCGCAATGATAAATTGTGAACCCCGCCAGGCCCGGAAGGGAGCAACGGTAGCGATGGACTTGTGTGCCGAGATGTGGCTAAGGTGGTCTTCAATCAATCAAAAGATTTCTTCTTCTCCTCGCTTTTTGTAAATCGAGCTCTTTGGGCGCATAAAAACTTCTTTAACCATCGGTATAAATTCTTCTATCGGCATATCCTCATAATCTGGGTCAAAGGAGTTTTGATCATATTTTGCGCAGAACTCAGCGCAGGCGTGCCAATATTTACTGTCTCGGTACTCGTCCCGCATGTTTTTATCAAGACCGAGATGCTCAAAGAAATAATAACCTTGAAAAATCCCATGGTGTTTAACGATCCAGTAATTTTCCTTCGAAACAAAGGGCTCTAGCATTGTGGCGGCAAGGTCCGCGTGATTGGCTGACGCTAACGTATCTCCAATATCATGTAACAACGCACAAACCACGTACTCGTTATCTCTTCCATCCCGGTAAGCCCTCGTCGCTGTTTGTAGACAATGTCGATACCGGTCGATCGCAAAGCCCCCAGTATCTCCCTTTAGCAGAGCAAGGTGATCAAGAATTCTATTCGCTAGAGCTTTAGCATGCTCACCGTTAGCTTTTCCAATAATCGCGTAATCAGCGGGCGTGCCTTCCGTCATTGCCGTAAAAGTTGCTTGTTTTTGCATCGCCGGTCTCCCTTTTTTATAAATTTGGTACAAATCAATGGCTTTTTGAAAGGCGCCAAAATGTGTTACATTTTTTTAACACCAATTCATACCCTTTGTCGAGTGAGATATTTTTGTGCCTAGATACGATATAAGTGATTTTCCAAGGAGATCCCACATAGATATAGCTCATGAGGCTGCAATAACCGCTTATGGGAAAGCTGGAACTTGGCTAGACTCCAGAACTCGAGTCAAAATTCTAGAAGAAGTCCGCTCAGCTAAGGATTGCCCGCTGTGTCTTGAGCAAAGACGATCCTTGTCTCCTTACGCGAAAGAGGGAGAGCATCTTTCTCAGACGGGCCTTGATCCAATAACCGTGGAAATCGTTCACCGACTTTGCAACAATGCCGATCGACTGACATATCGTTGGTTCGAGTCTATATTGGCGCAAGGCGTTTCAGCGGAGCAATACGTTGAAATTGTGGGTCTGGTCGCCACTGCCATTATTATTGACGGCTTCGCGGGTGCCTTGGGCTACCAGACTATTCCCGCTCCCCGAGCACAGGGCGGAGTCCCAACCAGGAAAGCAAATGACAAGGTGGTAGAGGCGGGAGCCTGGATTCCAATTATGGATATTGAAAATGAAGCGACCGAGACTGGGCTTCCTAAGATACCTAACATTTTCAGGGCGATGGGATTGGTCCCTGAGTCTGTAAGGCATTTTTTCTCCGTCATGAGTAGTCAATATTCTTTGACACCTTTTGATACGAGTTTGGATCGATCTCAGGTAGAGTACATCGCCTCAAAAATGTCATCTCATAACCAGTGTTTCTACTGAACCACCTCGCACTCGATGCTGCTCCGTCGGAGCGGTGAGGCTTCTGAAAAAGATTACGATTTGGCTGGCATGCTAACTGAATCTCCAGTGGGAGTAGAGGGTGAAGCGGTTTTTGATCGATTAGTGCAACTGACATACGAGGAGTCCTATGACGCTCTTCACCAGTTTCTCTTTGAGTCAAAACAGACCATGAGTCCAGAGAAACTAGTAGATGCGGTGGCTATTGCCACGGCATTTAATGGAATAACTAAGGTTGCCAATGCCTCTGGACTTCCTCTCGACCAAGCAACAGAGGAAACAACCAAGAAGCTAAGGATGTCTTCCGGCATAAATGAATTTGCTGACGATCTAAAATCCGATAGATATAACTAGGGAAGCAGGATGCCCCCATCTATGTCTATTGTAGCCCCTGTCATATAGGGATTCTCCATTGCATGGAGGATAGCAAGGCCAACTTCTTCGGGTCTGCCTACCCTTCCAATCGGAATATTTTTTCCCATATTTTCTAAAGCCGTAGATTTGCCCTCTCCAAGTCTATCGAAGGCTTCGGTGTCGATGATCCCTGGCGCGACTACATTCACCCTGACTGGCGCAACCTCCAGTGCAAGAGCTCTGGATAGGCCTTCAACTGCGCACCCTGTCGCTGAGATTGAGGACATACCTACATTACACTTTCGAGCGGGAAACCCGCTTACAAAGGTCAAGGATCCTTCTTGTCTGATAAGTGGTAGAGAGAACCTCGCAACGTTTGTGTAACCCCAAAATTTGTTAAAAGCTTCCTTAAATTCTTCCGGCGATTGCTCCATAAAGGGTGCATTTTTCCTGTTGGCCCCTGTAGCAACGGCAACAACGTGATCAATTTCTCCCAGTGCTTGAAAAGATTTCTCGAGGCCGATTGAGTCGTGAATATCTTGCTGAAAAAAGTTTATATCTGGATGTTCTGAGGCTTTAGCTTCAACCTTGTCCTTTGATCGACTTGCTGCGTGCACTATAGCCCCTCTTTCGTTTGCTTCTACTGCGGTTGCTAACCCAATTCCAGAGGTTCCACCAATAATAACAACCGTTTTGTTTTTTAAGTCCATATATGTTCTCCCCAAATAATCATCATCCTAAATCTGGATTGGATCGTCTAGCTAAAGCGACATAAGATAGAGACGACGTGATACTCTTCAAGAAAAAGGAGCTAATCGATGGACGAGATAGCCTTTGCAGATGCGAGGACTTTAGTGAAGCAGATTCAGGATAAGGAAATTAGTTCAAGAGAGCTTTTGGATCTCTTTCTATCGAGAATCGAAAAATTCGACGGTGATCTCAATGCCGTAGTCTGCAAGCGGGTTGAGTATGCGAGAGATCTTGCGAAGAGAGCCGACGAGGCCGTGTCCAAAGGCGAAAATTGGGGCCCCCTTCATGGCTTACCGATGACCGTAAAAGATTCCTATAATGTGGAAGGATTACCTACCACTTTTGGTATTCCTCAATTCAAGGATAATGTGGTTACCTCGAATGCAGTTGCGATAGAAAGGTTGGAGTCAGCCGGCGCAATAGTTTTTGGAAAAACCAATATCCCTTTTAACTTGGCAGATATTCAAAGCTTTAACGAGATCTATGGAACAACAAACAACCCTTATGATCTTGAAAGAACTCCGGGTGGCTCGAGTGGTGGGTCAGCTGCAGCGGTCGCTGCTGGATTTTCTCCAGTAGAAATGGGCAGTGATATAGGTGGTTCTATTAGAGCGCCAGCGCATTTCTGTGGAGTGTTTGGGTTGAAACCGACCTGGAATATTTTGCCGCTTCGCGGCCACTCGGTCCTGGGCTCTTTGACTCCAAGAGATATTTCAGTGATAGGACCTTTTGCGAGAAACGCTCAGGATCTTGAGCTTATGCTTGAAATTGTTGCTGGGGCAGACGATTTGCAGTTTCCTGGATGGAATCTTTCTTTGCCGAAGGCCGATCAAAAAGAGCTTCGAGATTTTAGGGTTGCGGTATGGTCAGATGAAAGTATTGCGCCCGTCGATTCAGAAATTATTGATCGAATTGGGCTAGTCGCAAAAATAGCGAGCTCGGGTGGGGCTAAAGTAGATTTCGAAGCTAGGCCCTCTTTCTCTGTTAAGGAGAGCCACGAAACTTATGAAAAACTTTTACACGCTGCGATGTCTGCGCAAGTTCCCGAAGAGGAGTTCCTTGCCCGTTGGGAGAAAAGGCAGAATTTAGACAGCGATGATTTTAGCGATTTAGCAAGGCTAACTCGTAATACCACCTTATTACATCGAGAATGGTTTACTGCGAATGAGAGACGAACTAAATTAAGGTGGGAATGGCACGAATTCTTTAAAGAATACGACGTCGTGTTAGCACCCGTTGCGTCCGTTTGCGCCTTCCCGCATGATCAAAATCCTAAGATTTCGGAAAGGTTGCTCGAGGTCAATGGAGAGAAGCGGCCATACAATGATTTATTTTTTTGGGCAGGACTGTCTTGTGTGAGCTATCTCCCTTCAACGGTTTTGCCAACTGGTCTTGGTAACGATGGGTTGCCGATAGGAATACAAGTAATCGGTGCTGAAATGCAGGACTTGAAAACGATAAGGTTCGCGCAGTTGATTGATGAGCAATTGAATGGGTTTGTTCCCCCAGAAAAGTACGCGGTATAGGAGGCAGTAAATGTTTGGTCGCGGGTTTATTTTCATATTTGTTTTTTTTGCTTCGGCTACCTTATCCGCTGGAGGGCCTAACGCAAGAATTAAGACAAATTTAGGAGATATTATCATTCAACTTGAACAGGAGAGGGCGCCTATCAGCGTAAGTAATTTTCTGAACTATGTTAGATCTGGATCCTATGATGGCACTATATTCCATCGTGTAATTCCAGGTTTTATGGTTCAGGGAGGAGGGCACTACAGTAATCTGTCTCAGGCCCCCGAGGGAGCACTAATTTATAATGAGGCAGCAAATGGGCTCAAAAATGTTAGGGGCACAATTGCGATGGCACGCATGAATATGATCGATTCAGCATCGCGTCAGTTTTTCATTAATGTTTCCGACAATGACTTCTTAGATTTTCAAGGTGGCAGCAGTTGCACTAGAGAACAAGAAAAAGCGCAGTTGGCAGCGCAAAGACGAGGAATGTTTAAACCTAGTAACTGCAAGTCCTATGGTTATGCGGTTTTTGGACGAGTCATTGATGGTTTGGATGTAGTTGATTCTATCGAAGTTGTTCGGACTGGCAGTAGACAAGGAATGTCCGATGTCCCAATTAACCCCGTCGTAATCGAAAAAATATCAATTTTAGAGTGACTTTGAGATTGTTTAAGATCAGGATCACTCTATCTTGAGCGATAGAAGCTTTGAGTCGCTACACACGAAAATGGTCAATTTGGATTTCCTCACCCAAATCTGCGTAATCTCCAGCCGATCTTTTGGAACGAAAATCTCCCCAGTTGAGTGAGTGAAATTTTTGATTCGTTGTTGAAAGAGGTACAACATCAGTTTCATATTTGGGGTTTAAAAAAAACGCAGCGCTGTAGCGATCAAACTTATCGTTTGCTAAAACTCTGTGCACTGGGGCTGGGAATTGATCGTTGGACCATATTTGCAATAAATCGCCAGTATTCACGATTAGTTCCTCCTCCACCGAGGGCACTGTTTTCCAATGAGAGCCCTCTCTGATTTGAAGACCCGGAGTCTCACTTTGGGCAAGAATAGTAAGTGCTCCTGCATCGGTATGATCATAGATCCCTAAGTGTCCATCACCAGTAAAATCTCGGTGAGATTTTGCTGGATGATTACAAACTGGATAATGATTTAATCTCAAAAAGCTTGTGTCTTCTTTTGTAAAAAATTTAGTAAGTTCTTCTTCAGGTCCTCCTAGGATTAAAGATATTTTTCCTAACAAGGTAATTGCGATATCGCGATTTTTTTTGTGCCAGTCCAAATTAATTTCTTTGAAGAGTTTGGGGGTTTCAGGCCACCGCATTTCAGATTCGAAGACGTCATTACTGCTTGTAGCGACAAGATCAAATATTTCTTTCCAATCTCTTTTGTTTTTGGTTAGTTCGCTATCAAAATAGCCCCAAGGGTTCTTTTCATTCCTTTCTAAAAGTTTCTTCTGTTCAAGCGGCTGGCTGAAATACGCTTTCATGTTTTTGAGAAAATTCTCGGATTGGCTTTCTAATCCATGTTCCGTTAATCGGAACATTCCTGTGGTCTCGCAAGCCTTGCGAACAGAGTTTAGTGCAAAATCGTCGTTGTTTCTTATTGCTTTGAAGCTTATAACAGGAAGAGAAAAATACATGCCGACCTTTTAATCATTGCCTAACCGAGGTTTTATCACAGTCCTCGGTATAAAATTCTTTCAAACCCTTTTACGGTCTCAATACAAGTGGGGTCGTAGAGAGGAAGTGTTTGCATAAATAATACGCACGCAATATTTTCTCGAGGATCGACCCAAAAAAATGTATTCATTAATCCACACCAGCTAAAACTTCCTGGCGCTCGCTCGCTCTCTTTTTCGCTCATATGGATTTGGAAGCCCAGCCCAAACTTATCTTCGCCTCCACCGAGTGGGAAGGGACATGTAAGGGCGGGGTTAGCATCAGGTTGTGTTTCAATCCACAGATCGCCTATTTGATTGGTCGTCATTTCTTTAACCATTTCAGCGGATAGAATGGGGTCTCCTTTATTTAAAAAGCACCGCAAAAATTTTTCGTAATCCTTAACCGTCGAGATCAAACCGCCATCGCCTGCATCAATCCGAGGGAATTTCTCTGTGGATACCCAGTTCCCACTCTCGAGCCGGTGCGGAACAGCTTGATTTTCTCTTGGTTTGAATGAGGTTTCATTCATTCCTAAGGGATCCAAGACCAATCTTTTTAGAGATTGTTCAAGATCTTCGCCTTCAACCTTACTTATAAGATCTCCTAAAATCTTGGTAGACGCCCCATAAGTCCATTTTTCTCCGGGTTTGTGTAACAGCGAGAACTCTGTTTCGTCCATTTTACAGATCTTCCTGAGTGTATGATTTGAGAATCTGTAACCGTAGCCTGAGGTGTGATTGAGAAGATTTTTGATCGTGGGTTTCTTTGACAATGGTTCTGTCGAATATTCCTTTGTCTCCAGATCCACTTTCGAAAGAACTTCGGTGAGTTTATACTCCTCAAGGTAATTGGAAATCTCGTCGTCTAATGACAGTTTTCCTTGCTCGTGAAGTTTCATAATTGCGCAAGAGGTGATTGGCTTAGTCATCGACATGATTGCGTGAGGGGTATCGATTGTGGCCTTAACTTCTTTTGTGGTATCTGCGTACCCAAATGCAGATTCATATAAAGTCTCTGAAGAAGACGTAATTAATGCGACTACACCTGGCAGATTTTTTGCCTTCAGAAATTCGTCTAGGGGTTTCTTGTCAAGCAATTCTTACTCCTCAAAAGCTTGTTATGGGTGACAGGTCGAGATGATGCACGATTTATTATCTCAGTTAAAGAGTCAAGCAGATGCCGACTATATTGGTGAGCCAATAAGCCAGCTAGACCACTCTCTGCAAGCAGCGTCCCTCGCCAAGGCGGCTGGGGAGAGCGAATCACTAGTTTTAGCTGCTCTTTTCCATGATATTGGTCATTGGTGTTCTGCTGGGGAGGTTTCTGCAACACAAGTCGGCGTGGTCGATCATGACCAAATCGGTGAGCAATACCTGAAACAAATAGGCGTGGCTGAGAAAATTTCCAGCCTGGTTGGCTTACATGTGCAGGCAAAACGTTATAAAGCCTTTTCAGAAAATGGTTACGAACAAAAAATTTCCCCTGCTAGTCTCCAAACTCTGTCTCTCCAGGGAGGGCCAATGAATGCTGCCGAGGCTAAAACTTTTGAATCAAACCCTTATTTTCGAGAGGCCCTTGCTCTGAGGGGATATGATGAGGCCGCGAAAAAACAATCTTGTAAAGTAGCTCCTGTTGAGAGTTACGAATCAATGCTTCGTCGACATTTGATTGAGCCTTTGTCTAAACCAAAGATGACGTTTTTTAAGAAGAATGGTTTCGTGAGGATCAAGTCTTGGTTTAACGACAATGAGATGGCTAGGATTGAGGAATCGGTGCGAAAAATGGAAAGTTGGCCAGAGGTTCCAGGCAAATGGATGAAGTACTTTGAGTATGCTTTTAATCAACGCACACTCTGTAGAATAGAGAATTTCCTCGAATATGAAGAAGTCGTCAGTTCCTATCTGCTAGGGGACTCGTTTAGGCTTTTGTTAAACCAAGTAATGGGAGCTCCAGTGGTCTTGTTCAAAGAGAAAATTAACTTTAAACAAGCTGGAGGGCAGGGTTTTAGAGCGCATCAAGACGCGCCAGCCTTTAGATCCTTTGGACAAAATTTTCATTTGAACTTGATGCTAAGTATCGATCACACGAGTTCTGACAACGGCTGTTTGGAGCTAATGAGATCTGAGCGAATATGTGATTTGCTGCCAGCGGAAAAAGACCTGACCTTGTCAGAGGATTTTGAGATGAAAAACGAGTGGATTTCTGTTGAGACTGAACCAGGAGATATTTTGGTTTTTGACTCCTACATCCCGCACAAGTCAGCAGCTAATCTAACCAAAAATTCCAGAAGAGCTCTATATGCCACCTATAATAAAGCTTGCGAGGGGGATTGGAGAGAAAAATACTATGAAGAGAAAAGACGTGTTTTCCCGCCTGAAGCTGAAAGAGAAAAAGGGGTCACTTACGATTCAAATATTTTCAACCTTGGAAATCCCATAGGTGTAAAAATTTAATTCTTTCGCAGTCAAACAAGAAATTAGAGGAAGATCAAAATGAAAGGAACCGTGCATTATACCGAGGACAACAACATTGCCTTGCTTAAGATAGATAACCCGCCGGTTAACCCTCTTTCTTCGGGAGTAAGGCAGGGACTCTACGACGGGGTAAGTAAGGCTCTCGTGGCCGAACATATTGAGGCTCTGGTTTTGACCGGAATGCATAGGGCATTTATCGCTGGTGCTGACATCGGTGAATTCGGTGAAGCGGCACAAGAAGCCGTAGGGTTAAACGAAGTGATTGAAAAAATTGAGAGTAGTAAGAAACCGGTCATTGCTGCAATAAATGGAACTGCTTTTGGTGGCGGGTTAGAAGTCGCGTTGGCTTGTGATTACCGCGTTGCTTCAGAGAATGCTCCTGTTGGGCTCCCTGAGGTGAAGTTAGGGCTTCTGCCTGGAGCTGGAGGCACCCAGAGATTGCCTCGATTAATTGGGGCGGAAAAAGCGTTAGCAATGATTTTATCTGGAGAGCCCTTTGTCGCCTCAGCAGCTAAAACGCTTGGAATCATTGATCATGTGGTGGTCCAAGATCTCGTTAAAGAGACCATTGAATTTGCGAAAAACATTGTTTTAGGAGGGAGTAAAACCAGAAAGATTCGAGACATTAGTGATCAGATCAGTGAAGATCGTCAAAATTTGAAGGTGTTTGAGAGGTTGAAGCTTAGTC
This sequence comes from uncultured Gammaproteobacteria bacterium, assembly GCA_913043075.1. Taxonomy (GTDB): domain Bacteria; phylum Pseudomonadota; class Gammaproteobacteria; order Pseudomonadales; family Azotimanducaceae; genus UBA9659. Next base: position 2,906 of record CAJWLI010000011.1, on the reverse strand, counting down.
TTGAAAAAACGCATCGCGGACAATTTGCTCCTTTAAAAATAGTGGAATGTGTCGAGGCAGCTGTGAGATCAGATAATTTTGATGATGGGTTGGCAACCGAACGCGAAAAATTCTCTGAGTGCCTTAAAAACCCTCAGAGAGAGGCATTGATTCATATTTTTTTCTCTGAAAGGGCGGCCAACAAGATTCCTGGCCTTTCAAAAAGCGATGTGATCTCTGAAGTAAAAAAAGCATCAGTCGTTGGTGCTGGTACGATGGGTGGCGGGATTGCGATGTGTTTTGCAAATGCTGGTATCTCTGTCCGATTGCATGATAACGACGAAGATAATTTAAATCGTGGGATGGAGCTTATTAAGAAAAATTATGCTGGCACGGTTGAGAAAGGTCGGATAAGTCAAGCCGAAATGGATAAGCGGCTTTCGTTAATTACGCCGACGATTGAATTTGTCGCATTAGCGGATGCGGATATTGCAGTAGAAGCCGTCTACGAAAACCTGGACCTTAAAAAAGAGATCTTTACGAAACTGGATAAGGTTATGAAGGCCGACGCTATTCTTGCGTCTAATACGTCGGGGTTAGATATTGATGCCATTGCGGCAGTTACAAAACGCCCACACTCGGTATGTGGAATGCACTTCTTTAGCCCAGCCAACGTAATGAAGCTCTTGGAGGTAATTAGGGGAGCTCATTCCTCGACGGCTACTTTAGCTTCAGCGATGGGTTTAGCGAAAAAATTAGATAAGGTCGCGGTCATGGCTGGCAATTGCCCGGGATTTATAGGAAATCGAATGCTTAGGGGATACTCCCAACAGGCGCAAATGATGATTTTAGAGGGAGCCTTGCCTGCACAGATAGACAAGGTGATGTTTGATTTTGGTCTTGCCATGGGTCCATTTGCGATGAGCGACATGGTCGGTCTTGATCTGGGTTGGAGGGCCCGCAAAATGGTGGGTGGTACTAACGAGGTGACCGCTCGCATCCCCGATGAGTTGTGCGAATTAGGGCGGTATGGCCAAAAAAATGGTAAAGGATATTATCAATACGAAGACGGAAGCAGAACGCCATTAGAAGATACGGAGGCAACTGAGTTAATCAGAAGAGTTGCTGCTGAATTGGGGTTTGAGAAAAAAGAATTCTCAAACGACGAAATACTTAAAAGATGTTTGTATCCTCTGATTAATACGGGTGCTAAGTTGCTCTCGGAGGGCCACGCTTTGCGCGCGGGTGACATTGATACGGTTTACGTAAATGGGTATGGGTTTCCAAAATACACTGGAGGACCAATGTGGTTTGCAGATACTCAAGGTTTAGAGAATGTCTTGAATGACATTGAGCGTTTTTACAAAGAAACAGGTGATGATCTTTGGCGGCCTGCAGAGTTGCTTAAAACGCTTGCGCGTGATGGACGAACCTTCGCCTCTCTTGATACTTGAATTTGGTTGGTTTGAGCGATTATGAATGCGTTTTGAGTCAAATATTTTTGCTTAATCGATCACTTGAGATAAGGTTACGCTTTCGGCTAAACAAGGAGCAGCGGTGCCAAATCATTCGTTTTTACCAATCAGAGGACGAATAGAGAATATCCAGGTAGAGTCTGAGGCCCTATCAAACAACCTTGTTGGCGACCCATCTAGCAGAACTGTAGCGATTTATTTGCCCGAGAATTATGATAAAAGTGGTGATGAGTACCCATTATTCCTATGTTTAGCGGGGTTTACAGGGAGCGGTTTGGGGCAAATTGGTTGGAAAGCTTTTCAGGAAACACTCCCCCAAAGGATAGAGCGCTTGATTTTTGAGGGAAAAATGGGACCAGGGATCTTCGCGTTTCCAGACTGCTTTACCTCTCTCGGGGGTAACCAGTATATTAACTCCTCGGCTTTAGGCAATTGGTCCGACTTTCTCTGCGACGAGTTAATCCCAAACTTAGAAGCTAACTATCGATTGAAAAAAAACAGGAAGAATCGAGCAGTGTTTGGAAAATCTTCCGGTGGTTATGGGGCGCTAATTCAGGCAATGACTCGCGCTGACATATGGTCTGGCATTGCTTGCCATTCTGGTGATATGGCTTTTGATCTTTGCTATCTTGCTGACTTTCCTGGCCTTTTGCGTAATCTGTCTGTCTACGATGGAAATATCCGAGCTTTTGTAGAAAAGGTAAGAAAGAATAAAAAGGTCTTAGGCAACGACTTTCACAACCTCATGATTCTAGCGATGGCGGCAAGCTATGATCCGGATAAAGATGCTCCCTTCGGTATAAGACTTCCGGTCAGTCTAGATACGTGTGAAGTAATTCAAGAGCGTTGGGATAACTGGCGGGCGTGGGACCCCGTCATGATGCTAGAGACCGATTCTGGACAAACTAATCTCTCTCAGATGGCAGGACTTTTTTTCGATTGCGGTACTAAAGATCAATACAATCTCCTTTATGGCGCTAGAAGGCTAAAAAAGAAACTCGACTCGCTAGAAATATCTCACCGATATGAGGAATTTCCTGATACGCACTCTTCGATTGATTACCGTATGGATGAGTCACTGCCTTTTTTGTACAAAGCAATCAGCAAATAAAGAGCAAGTTTTTCCTTCGTTAAACCGCATCAAATATTTTTATCTCTGGAGCACCAGCTAAGCATCCCCCCAGCTTAGCGCTGGTCGCTTTGAATTCGTCAGATTTTCCATGGACATCCACGGCAGCTTGGTCCACGTACTGCTCCATAACTACATAAGTAGCTTCTTCTTCTCTGGATCTATGGAGTTCGTAGTAATTATTTCCAGGTTCCTTCTCCGCTACGATGCTCATGAGCTCTTTGAACGTGCTTTCGAATTCTTCTGTTTTCTCTGGCTTGATCTTTAGTGTTGCGACGATACCAACTCCCATGTCTTACTACTCCCTCACTGATAGGTTTTTT
>CAJWLI010000010.1 GCA_913043075.1 uncultured Gammaproteobacteria bacterium | reverse complement strand
ACCAAAGCGAAAATTGTAGGATCTTAACAATATCTTCCCGCTCTTGTGGCATAGAATCAAAATCCTCTGTAGCGATTGAAGGCATTCCATCCAGAAAAAAACTGGTTAAAGGCGCCATCTCTGTAAAGATATCTATTCGCTCTTTTACCAAAGGAATAATACTCTCGATTGAAGGCCTCTCTTGAAACCAAGAAATCAGTTTCTCTTTGTATTTCTCTTCATCATATGACCTCAGCCATACTCCGTTTAGCCATTTTAGCTTCTCTATGTCAAATATCGGAGCACCTAAAGTTATCCTACTTAATTCAAAATCAGCGACCATTTCATCTAACGAAAACTTTTCTTCGCCTCCGGGCATACTCCAACCGAGCATACCTAAATAGTTCAGTAATGCCTCGGGCAAGAAACCCATATCTTTATAAAAATCTATGGCAGTGGGATTTTTTCGTTTACTCAGCTTACTTTTATCAGGATTTCTTAAGAGCGGCATGTGAATCAAAGAAGGCATGTCCCAACCAAAATACTCGTAAAGCTTGATATGTTTTGGTGCTGAGTTAATCCACTCCTCTCCTCTTATGATGTGAGTTATCTCCATCAAATGATCATCCACCACAACCGCAAAGTGATAGGTAGGAGTTCCATCCGTTTTCATCAAAACTTGCATGTCGACCTGATCCCAAGCGATCTCTATGACGCCTCTTAGCTCATCATTGACAACACAATTCCCATTATCCGGAACTCTCATTCGAACAACGTGAGGCACATTATTAGAAATCTTTTGGGCAACGTCGGATTCAGAGAGATTTAAGCAAAGCCCATCATACCTAGTGGTTTTACCCTCACTCATTTGAGATTTTCTTAATTCTTCTAAACGATCTCGAGTACAAAAACATCTAAAAGCATTACCTGAAGCTAGGAGTTCCTGACTGTATTTTTTGTAAAGCCTCAAGCGCTCGCTTTGACGGTAGGGGGCGTGCCTCCCCTCTTTTGAGGGCCCCTCATCAAAAGAAAGCCCTAACCAATCTAACGCATCCATTATTTTTTTTTCAGCTTCGGGGGAACTTCGTTCACTATCTGTGTCTTCAATCCTGAGGATGAAGTCGCCCCCGTGCTTCTTAGCGAAACAGTAGCTGAAAAGGGCCATGTACGCTGTTCCAACATGAGGGTCGCCGGTGGGAGATGGTGCTACGCGTGTTCTAACTTTCATATAACTTGAAATGCAATAAGCTTAGCCAGGATGTTACACTAAGCGCTCTGAAAGATTAACATCGAAAATGATTGATAGAATATTAAGCGTAGCCCCTATGATGGGCTACACCGATCGACATTGTAGATACCTTTTTCGATTGATCGCAAAAAACACGACGTTGTTTAGCGAAATGATCACATCTTCTGCTCTAGTCTTTGGAGATCAAGAGAAACTTCTCGCACATGCCGCTGATGAACCTGTCGTACTTCAGCTTGGAGGGAACAAGCCCTCGGAGTTGGCCTTTGCTTCAATCCTAGCTGAAGCCGCGGGATACCAAGAGATCAACTTAAATTGCGGCTGTCCGAGTGACAGAGTTCAGAATGCTGGCATTGGAGCTTGCATGATGGAAAAACCCGATTTAACTGCTGAATGCTATCGAGCGATGGTAGAGGCGGTAAATATTCCAGTAACCATAAAATCAAGAATCGGTGTAGACAAAAATGAAAGCTACGATTTTTTCTATACCTTTATATCTTCTCTTTTTGACGCAGGTTGTCGGCATTTCTACATTCACGCTAGAAACGCCATATTAAAAGGCTTGACCCCACGGCAAAACCGCGAAGTCCCTCCTCTTAGATACGACTACGTCTCAAAAATTCAATCAGACTTCGAAGGAGCGCATTTTTTTATTAATGGTGGGATAAAAACTTTGAAAGAAGCCCAACAACTTCTAAAGAGTTACGAGGGAGTTATGCTGGGACGACTCGCTTACAAAAATCCAATGCTTCTTCATGATCTAGAACAAAAAATCTTCGAAACCCAGCCGATTGACATCCTCAAAATAATTTCGATATACCGGGAATATATGGAAAAAGAGAATTCCTCTGGGACACCTATTAGATATATGGCTAGACATCTACAAGGATTATTTCACGGTATCCCGCAAGCCGCTCAATATAGACGAGAAATTAATGAAATAATGATTCAAACATCACCTAAGGCATCCGACTTAGACCCTGTAATTGCAAACCTAAAAACGAACCTGGAAAAAAAATATGCTAAACAAGCTATTTGACTATTTTGAAAGAAAAATAACTTCATCTGCGTCGGACGATAAAATCGAACAATCGGAAAAGGAACAAACCTTAATTTTGGCAGCAACGGCCTTAATGATCGAAGTAGCTCGCTCGGACGAAAACAAGGCTCCCGTTGAATTAGAGGTCATAAGTCAAATCCTAGTGTCGAGCTTAGGAGTGGACCCAAAAGAGAGTCAATTGATATTAGATGCTGCCCAAGGGCAATCAGAAGAAGCTCATGATCTTTTTCAATTCACCGGCCTTTTAAATCAAAATTTTTCAAGAAAAGAAAAAGAAAATTTAATTTACTTTATGTGGAAGGTAGCGTTTGCAGATGGAAACATAGACAAGTACGAAGATCACATAATCAGAAGAATCTCCGATCTGATCAATCTCTCGCACTCTGATTTCATTAGATTAAAAATAAACGCCAGAGATGATTAGAACTCATCATCAAAAGAGTCAACCACTTGGCCATCCAATTCTAGAAATTCTCTCCTTTGCAAATAAGCGTTTTTATAAAAAAGATATTTATCGCCAAACACAACGTTTTCGACTGGAAGGAGCTCGGCTCGATTGTTTACCACATCTGTTGCAGAAAAAAATAACTGCTGTTCAGTTGGATTGTACAATCGAGTGGGGTTTGCAATAAAATCAAGGCTAGATCCGACCGCGTCTTTGACTGTGCTGGGACCAAAGAAGGGCAGAACAATATAGTTGCCCCTGCCAATACCCCAAACAGAAAAAGTTTGCCCGAAATCTTCGTCACTATCGGTAATTGTAAGTCGAGATGCAGGGTCAAAAAATCCGCCAATACCAATAGTCGTGTTTAAGCAAAACCTAGTTAATTCTTGCAAGGACTCGCCTATTTTCATCTGCAATGCGCTATTTAAGGCATTATTGACACTTTCGAGATTGGAAAAAAAGTTGGTCACTCCAGAACGCAAATTGGTTGGAAGAGTTCTCTCGTAAATTTTTGCAATTGGTCTCAAAAATTTAGCATCTGCATACTCATTGAATCCATGTATCTTTCTGTTGCCGGCCTCTAAGGGATCATCGTTAGCGAACGCGTGGCCGACAAACAAACATAAAAAAACTAGTTTGATTAAACGAAGGGGTCTCCACGAGACAATTTTTGCCATTCTTTTTCCAGCCTTTTTTCAGAAACAGGAACCTTCGTTCCTAGTGATTGTGCAAATAAAGATATCCTGTATTCCTCCAACAGCCAACGAAAATTTCTAACTTTTTCATTAGCGGTTATTTCAATCGAGCTATAACGTTCCCACCAGGCTTCGATTTTCTTTATACGTTCGAGGTCTTGTTGACTGCTCAATCCTAATTTCTCAAGCCGATATAAGATTCCACTAATATATCGCGGATATTCCTGAAGACGCTCTAAAGCCAGTCCATTGGGAAATTTTCTGGGCATCAAGTTCTCCAATTGCCTAGATATATCAAGACAGGTATCGGGGTGAGTCTGATGCGGAAGCAGATCTTCTATCAGCATCGTTTTTCGGAGACACGTTTCAACATAACTTGAAACTAACGCGAGATTACTATACAAGTCGCTTCTTTTCTCGAGCAGTTCTTCGAAGTCTTGTGAATTTCTCGGCAATGACTGCCCCTCTATAAAAGTTGAATAAAATGTCGCCGTCAGAATTCCCTCTATCAAATCTTTTCTATTTCCTCTTCTAACATAAAAAATCGAAAATTCATCAAAGCGAGGAATTTGCCTACTCATTTCTTTCCAAATCTTTGAAAATCTAAGGGCATATAGACGAAAGAGTCCCCTCTTTGTGTCTCTTAAAGCTATATCTTTTGTCTCGCGCAACTCTACAGAGACCGAGTCACCACAATCTATTATGGATGGATAGAGCACCAATCTAATAGTTCCCTCCTGTATTTCGATAGATTCTGGAAGTGCACTAAAACTCCACTCTGTATAACCGCGTCCTTCAATGCTATGTCTTATAGTCTTGTCCTTTCCCAGAGCTTTTGCCTCAAGAAATCGATCTTTTAGTTCATCTACATCTTGGCCGATTCCAAGAGTTTTCCCATCATTTGACAGGATTCTTAGATTTGTTTTGAGGTGCTGGTCCAGGAAATGAGATTGGAAATCTTCCGTTTGAATAGAAATCCCAGAGATCATGAATAATTTCTCTGAGAGAGACTCCTCGAGTGTTTTTCCAACAAAGTGAAAATCTTTAAGAACTCTTTCGATAGTTTCAGGAATCGGAATAAAGTTTTTTCTTTTTTTCTTTGGAAGAGATTTAATAAGTCCGATACATTTGTCCCTTACAAGCCCAGGCACAAGCCAATCTACTCTTTCCTTTTTCACCAAACTTAGAACCTTCAAAGGAATATCAATGGTTACCCCGTCCTCAGGCTGCCCAGGTTCAAACCTATAATTCATAGGGAGTTTGTTTCCTTCGACTACGGTGTAGTCGGGATACAGGTCTATTTCAGCATCTATCTGATCAAGTAGTACCTCTTCAGGACGAAGTTCAAGTCGAACAGAAATATCAGGCTTCTGTTTAAGTAGTTTATGTAAATCTAAATCACTGCAAACATTTGGTGGAAGGTTTTTCTGGTATAGATCATAAATCTCTGCGTCTGATATCAACATGTGACTACGCCTTGTTTTCGCTTCTCGAGTTTCGGCCTCGCCAAGCAAGCGCATGTTTTTTTTGAAAAAGCTTAATCTTGTGCGAGACAATCTTTTTACCAGAGCATTTTGAATATAAATCTGCCTCGCGTTTTCAATGTTTACGGACCCAAAGTCCACTTTTCTCCCCGCCACAATTGATATCCCGTAAAGACTCACTTCCTCGGTCGCGAGCACCTGGCCCGATTCTGGATCAAAACAGGCGTCTCTATAACTTCTTTTCAACACGTGACCTGCCAAAGGCTCAATCCAAGCTCTGTCTATCTGAGCTACACATCTCGCGAAGGCCCGGGTAGTCTCTAAAATCTCCGCACTAACAATCCAACTTGGCCTGACAGAGAATTGAGAGGAACCCGGAAATATATATTGCCTTTTATTCCTTGCACCTACGTACTCATTTTCTCCAGTTCTAATTGCTATGTTGCCTAGTAAGCCAGAAAGTATCGCCTTGTGAATCGCAGCATACGAGGCTTTCTTTGAATTAAGTCTTAACCCTTTGTCTTTTGACAAAGACAAGAGTTGTGAGCGTAACTGTCTCCACTCTAACATCCTAGGTAGCGATAGAAACTCCGACCGACAGTATTTTTTCAACCCAGATTTACTCAACAGATTTTGTTTCTCTTCAAACGCAATCCACAAATTTAAATAACTAAGAAAATCAGATTTTTTGTCTTCCCATTTTTTATGGTTGCGATCCGCTAAGTTTTTATAATCCTCGGGACGCTCTCGAGGATCCTTAATCGATAGGCCACTAACGATAGTGAGAATTTCATTCAGAGATCCAAATTGACCGGCGCTAATCAACATACGGGAAAAGCGAACATCCAACGGAAGCCCGGACATCTTTTTCCCAATTTTTGTAAGTTGCCGAGATTTCTCTACAGCATTTAACTCTCGAAGGAGGGCGAACGCAGCGTTTATCTGACCTTCCGATGGAGGATCAAGAAATGGGAATCGATCAATCTCGCCTAATTTTAGTTGCAACATCTGAAGAACTACAGAAGCCAAATTCGTTCTTTGTATTTCTGGTGCCGTATTAGCTGACCGAAGATCAAAATTCTCCTCCGAGAACAAACGAAAACATATCCCGTCCGCTACGCGCCCACAACGGCCTTTTCGCTGATCTGCACTTGCTCGAGAAACCTCTTCTACTGGAAGCTTCTGAACTTTGGATCGGTGACTATAGCGTGAAATTCTTGCAAGCCCTAGATCAATGACATATCTAACGCCCGGAACAGTCAATGAGGTTTCCGCAAGGTTTGTAGATAAAATCACTCTTCGACTCGTATGCGGTTCAAAAATTTTATCTTGCTCTGCACTTGGTAAACGCGAGAAAAGGGAGCAAACTTCAAACCTTGCATTGTGTTTTTTTATTATGTCCGAGAGATCTTTTATTTCTCTCTCTCCGGGCACAAACACTAAAACATCTCCTTTTGGTTTTTGCCAAATTTCATCGAGAACCTCTAAAACCATATCGTTTTCGCTAGTTTCTGATTTTAAAAGAGCCTCCACTGGCCGGTATTTGACTTCTACCGGGAACATTTTCCCGCTGACTCGTATTATCGGGGCTCCAGAAAAATATTCAGAGAATCTATCGACATCGATAGTCGCTGAAGTAATGATTAACTTGAGATCTTGTCGTCTTTGTATGAGCCTTTTTAAATAACCAAGCAGAAAGTCTATATTCAGCGTCCGCTCATGAACTTCATCAATTATCAAAGTGTCATACTTTTCCAAGAACGGATCTTTTTGAATTTCACTAAGCAATATCCCGTCAGTCATGACTTTAATCAAGGTGTCTGTATTAGTCTTGACATCAAATCTAACTTGAAAGCCGACTTGCTTTCCTAGAGTTACACCAAGCTCTGAAGCAACCCTAGCCGCAACTGATCTTGCGGCCACTCTGCGCGGTTGAGTATGGCCGATCATTCCGAAAACACCTTGACCTAAATCAAGGCAAATTTTTCCCAGTTGGGTGCTCTTTCCGGAACCAGTCTCGCCGGCCACAATGATTACTTGATTAGAACTTAACTCCTTTTTAATTTGCTCCACGGCTTTAGCGATTGGCAGCGTTTCGGAAATTAATGTTTTTGGGACTAAGCTTTTCCTCCTCGCCGCTTCAGCGGCGGAACGGAGTGCGTCTTCCGTTAACCGGTCCCGAAGATGTTTTTTTTTTAAACTTCGCCGAAGGGAAAAGCGATCCGCAACCATACCCTGAGATATAATATTTTCGATATATTCGGGACTGGGATTCTTCTTCACTGGGGCATCTCTTTCGAGCGGAAATATTTCTATCGAAGCTTCTCTCACTTGGACAAGAAATTCATTCCTTCTTCAATACCTGAGATGGTTAATGGATACATGTGGTCTTCCACTAATTTTTCAGTTAGCGCTACAGATGTTGAGTATTCCCAAGTATCCTTTGGCGTGGGGTTGATCCAAATCAACTTTTCAAAGGCATCTAAAAACCTTTGCATCCATATCGCTCCTGCCTCCTCATTCCAATGCTCTACAGATCCTCCAGAATGGGTAATCTCATAAGGCGCCATAGTAGCGTCACCTACGAAGATTACTTTATAATCGTGGGTATACTTGTGTAAGATATCGAAGGTGTCAATCCTTTCATTCATTCGTCTATTGTGTTCTTTCCACAGACCATCATAAATAAAATTATGGAAATAATAGACCTCGAGATGTTTGAACTCTGCTCTCGCTGCAGAAAACAACTCCTCGCAAACTTTAACGTGAGCGTCCATTGAGCCCCCGCTGTCAAGCAAGAGCAAGACTTTGACCGTATTTTTTCGCTCCGCTTGCATTATAATGTCCAGCATTCCACCGTTTCTAGCAGTCTTGCTGATCGTGGAATCTATGTCGAACTCGTCCTCCGCTCCCTGCCGAGCCAACTTTCTTAACCGCCTCAACGAAATTTTCATTCCTCTAGTTCCAAGTTCGATATTATCGTCGTAAGCTTTATAATCCCGTTTATCCCACTGCCTTCGTTGTCTCTTTTTTTTGCCAGGATCACCCTTGCCTTCGGGACCAGTACCGCCTTCTCCTTTACCTTCTTTGTCTTTCTCTTTTCCTTCTCCTTTTGCAGCTTCTTCAACCTCTCTTTTAAAGGCTTCAATTAATTTCTCTAGCCCACCTAACGACTTAATTTTTTCAAGCTCTTCAGGCGTTAAACTCTTTTCGAATTCACGCCTTAAATAATCGTCGGGAATAAGAGAATTTATGAGGCTGGACAGATCATCGAGTCCTTTAAAGTAAATGCTGAAAGCTCTATCAAACTTATCGTAATGCCTCTCATCTTTGACTAAAGCCATCCGACTGAAGTAATAAAACTCATCAATGTCGGCGTACACTAGCCTCTCTTTCAAAACATCAAGAAGATGCAGAAGCTCCGTTATTGATACTGGTATCCTAGCTTTCTTTAACGCGAAAAAAAAATTAATCAGCATATCTCGCTCTCATATCTGCAAACGCTAAGGTGATCACTGGCCCGAAGAATTAGTATTGCTTTGTCGCCGGTTCATAAAGGCAAGCCTCTCCAATAATTGCACATCCTGTTCATTCTTTACTAACGCACCATAAAGTGGAGGAATAGCTTTCGTTGTGTCTCTATTTGTAAGAATCTCCTCTGGAATATCGTCTGCCATCAAAAGCTTCAACCAGTCAATAAGCTCTGAAGTAGAGGGTTTTTTCTTTAGTCCTGGAACTTTCCTTACATCAAAAAATATCTCCATCGCCTCTTTGACTAGGTCTTTTTTGATCTTAGGGTGATGCACCTCTACAATATCAGCCATAGTTTCTCTGTCAGGAAACTGAATGTAATGAAAAAAGCATCTTCTAAGAAACGCATCTGGTAATTCTTTCTCGTTATTACTGGTGATAATGACAACGGGTCGTTGCTTCGCTTTTATTGTCTCCCCGGTTTCGTATACATGGAACTCCATTCGGTCTAGTTCAAGAAGCAAATCATTTGGAAACTCTATATCTGCTTTATCTATCTCGTCTATTAAAAGCACCACTCGTTTTTCGCTGGCAAACGCTTCCCAAAGCTTACCCTTATCTATGTAGTTTTTTATATCGTGGACACGATCATCGCCCAATTGAGAGTCTCGTAGTCGAGACACTGCATCGTATTCGTAGAGCCCCTGCTGTGCCTTGGTAGTAGATTTTATGTGCCAAGATATTAGCTCCATCTCAAGCGAAGAAGCTATTTCCTCGGCCAGCATGGTCTTTCCAGTTCCAGGCTCACCTTTTATTAACAAAGGACGCTCAAGTTGGACAGCAGCGTTCACGGCCATCTGCAGTTCATCTGTAGCGATATAGGTTGAAGTACTAGAAAATTTCATTGATAAATTCCCAACATAACAAAGGCCAAAAATATAACGCTTGGCTGCGAAATAAGCTAGTGAAAAACTTAAAGATTATAGTGAGCCAGCTAAAAAGTTCACAACCATTAACGTTTAAAAATTCCTCTTAGACTAAAAAATACAGCAGCACTTCCGATGCTAAGAGCAAGAGCAAAAAGCGCACCTCCAATTTTATCTCCAGACCCAATAAAAAACTCCAAAACAACAACCAGGCTTGCTGGCGCATAATAACCACTCTCGCCAGGCAAATTCCATGGCAGAAATATCAGAAAAAACAGAGTTGCGCGCGTCACGCCACGCAGAACACTAGAAGTAATAAATTGGCTAGCCCAGCACCAAAGAGAAAAAAATATAAGCCCCGCCCCAAGGTATACGCCCCAAGCAATTTGATATTCGATATCCATCATGGATGGACCCAATGAACTTTTTGATCCTCTATATCATCCTCGTGGACGTACAACTCGGAAACGCATTTTTCTTTAACAGAAATCCCTGCTTCATGAACAGTTTCTCTTGACCCGGAAATCAGATGATGCCACCAATCTAGCGTTTTCCCTTCAGATATTTTTCGATACGCACAAGTTGATGGCATCCATTTCAATGTTTCTAAGTTAGCTGAAGTCATTTTTACGCAGTTTGGCACTAATTTTTCTCTCCGGGAGTACTCAGAGCAAGAACAAGACGATTGATCCAGATATCTGCACACCACGCTTGTGTAAAAGAAGTTTTTTGTTTGAACCTCTTCGAACTTGTGAAGACAGCATCTAGCACAACCGTCGCAAAGAGACTCCCATTCTTCTTCGTTCATTTCATGAAGTTTTTTCTTAGACCAAAACTCACTCAATTGTGGTCTCCTCCAACCAAAACAAGCCTTAAAACCCAAAAACATTTAACTATAACTGTTTATTTTTCCTCGCCCTCTAAAAAAGCTAAAAGATGTTTTCCGACAACTCCCTCTCTCCATCCTAAAAGAGACTCAGGCAATTGATACTCTCCTGACACCTCTTTTGATTTAAGAAGAGCCTCCAAGCTCTTTTTTCTACATAGTAGCTCTGAAGCAATTCCCTCCTCTTTTGCTCGATCCTCCACAACTCCTTGAAGCATTCGCACCTTTTTATTATCGATTTTAACGTTAGCTCGTAAAACCTCAGGGGGAAGCTCATCTTCTTCGAATGAATCATTAAAAGATACTAGATATCTTAATTCCGAGCCGTATTTTTTAACTTGTGAGTTCGGCAATCCCGCTCTCGAAAGTCCTGCGTCATCGATAGACCTCTCTTTCACAATATTCACTAAAATTTTTTGCTCAATAATTCTATTCCTAGGACGATTCTTAGTTCTGGCTTTTTTCTCTCTCCATGCAAATAAGAGCTTTAATAGATTGAGTTGTCTCCTAGAAAATCTCGAAAGGTTACCTATTTTTAAATAGTAGTTCTCAGCTGGAGTTATTGTGGGGATATCAAAGCTAATTTTCTCTAGATCAGATATTATCCAGTCGGCTTTATGCGTCTCGTTTATCGCAGATTGTTGGATCTTATATACTTCATAGAGATAAACGACATCCTGCGCTGCATAGTCTAGCTGGCGCTTTGAGAGAGGTCTTGCTAACCAATTAGATCTCGTTTGATCCTTTTCTATGCGAAGCGAAAGATAGTGCTCAACCAATGTCTGGTAACTTACAGAAAAACCTAAACCCAAAAAACTGCTCGAAATCTGAGTATCGTAGATGGGTCTTGGTAAAACTCCGAAAGCGTGCTGGAAAACTTCAAGATCTTCCGAGCAAGAATGAAGCACTTTCGTAATGTTTTTATTCAGGAGTATCTCAGAAAAAATATTCAAATCGAGGATTAACGGATCAAACAAAAAGCAATGTTCGCCATCGCTGACCTGAAGCAATCCCAACTCTGGATAATAAGTCCTAGTTCTCACAAACTCGGTGTCTAAGGCAAGCACATCCGCGTTCCGAAAAATGTTCATGGCCTTATCGAGCCCAACTCCATCGGTGACATATTGATATTCCAAGCTCACTCCAAATTTTGTCTGCCTTCAAACGCGTGAGACAAAGTTAACCCGTCGACTAATTCAAGCTCTCCTCCTCGAGGAACCCCTTGAGCGATCCGAGAGATTTTTATATTTGAATGCCTAAGAGACTCAAATAAAAAAAATGAGGTCGCTTCTCCCTCGACCGTGGAAGAGACAGCTACTATAACCTCGGATATATTCTCCTGACATCTTTTAATCAAATCGGGAACACCTATTTCCTCACCACCACGCCCTTCGATCGGAGAGAGAGTGCCACTCAAAACAAAGTACAACCCGTTAAAAGCAGACGCCTGCTCTATGGCAATTACATCCGACGGCGATTCCACTACGCAAAGCATACTTTTGTCTCGCCTTTGATCACGACAAATTTCGCATAATTCCGTTTCGGAAATATTTCGACACAGAGCGCAATTCTTGATCTTTTCTAAGGATTCGCCAAGCAACCTAACCAAAAGCTCGCCCCGGGTTCGGTCTCGCTCTAGCAAATGCAATAGCATCCGCTGTGCTGTTTTCGAGCCAACCCCAGGGAGGCAACGAAAAGCCTCTACAGTCTGATCGAACAGCGAGAAATTCTTCATTTGAAAAAAGGGAATTTTAAACCGGAAGGGACAGGCACTCCTCCCGTAAACTCTTCTAACTTGGATTTGTGATATTCCTCTACCCGCCTAATAGCATCATTGAAAGCAGAGGCGACCATTTCTTCCAAGACCTGCTTTTCTTCCGACAACAATGATTTGTCGATTTTCACTGACCTCACATCGTGCGATCCTGACATTCGCACAGATACCAAACCGGCGCCCGACTCTCCCGTTACCTCACTATTAGAGGCCTCGGATCGGAACCGCTCCATCTTTTCTTGCATTTCCTTGGCCTGCTTCATGAGCCCATCAAGACCGTTATCCATCTACGTTTTCTCCTCTAATCTTCAATAGGCGAAACGCTTTCAGGATCCAAAGTTCCATCGAACACCTTTATAGCTTGCTTCACCGTTGGGTCGTTTTCTATTTTTTCTAAGGCTTTTAATTTTTTGGCTTTCTTAAGGCTTTCCATCTCTTCGGCGGGAGTCTCTGCCAACGTTTTGCCTAACTCTACAAGGACCTTATAATCCTGCGAATAAAACTTTGTTAGTGCCAAAGTAATTTTTCTCACATGTTCGTCACTAAGAAGACTTGCATGCCTTTCATCAAGAATCAAAACGACCGAATTATCTTCGTCAATAGTTCTCAGTTCACAGTTCAAGGCGAGCGTCTTGGTAACGCCAGATATACCGACAGCTTCGACCGCTGCTCGCCAACCTGAGGGCCGAAGAACTTTGTCGAGGGGAGGATGATTTTCTGCAGCGGGGCTCTCTCTAAAAGTTTGATTTCCTTTGTTCTGGAATTCTTTCTCAACGTCTGTTTTTTTTATACTTTTAACGCCATCTTTTAGAATTCGGAGCGCATTTTCCGCCGCACTGGCTTGCGCAGATTCATCTGATCTCGCCGAATCATCAAACTCAAGGTTAGGCTTTAAGTCGGAGACAGCATCAACCTCGAAACTTGAAGGGGCAAAGCTCAACATCCTCAACATCACCATCTCAAACCCTATTCTTGGGTTAGGTGCCAACGGAAGATCATTTTGTCCAATAAGACCAATCTGGTAGAGCAATTGTACGTTTTCAGGGACCATCATTTTTGAAAAAGTCTCTATCTCTTCTGTATCGGATCTTTCAAAGGAGGAAGGTACAGCTTGATAAACAGCAATCCGATGCAGAAACTCAACTAATTCAGCTAAAAGTGATGAATAATCTGGCGAGAACGACGCTGCGCTTTCGATAAACGAAAAAAGTTGGGGGCCGTCATCATTGATGATGGCTTCGAGAAGACCGACAAGGAGATCAGGATCAACCAGCCCCAACATAGACCGAACGAAGTCCTCGCCTACAAAATCCTTACCATAAGCGATAGCTTGATCCGCGAGACTTAGACCATCCCGCATACTCCCCTTAGCGGCATTAGCCAGAAGTCGAAGCGCCTTTTCTTCGTAGTTTATTGACTCATCTTTTAAAACAAGCGCAAGTTGATCAACTATCTCCGAGGTCGGCAGGCTTTTAAGATTAAGCTGAATGCAACGAGAAAGCACTGTGACGGGGATTTTCTTGGGATCGGTAGTAGCAAATAGAAACTTAATATGCTCTGGCGGCTCCTCTAAAGTTTTTAGCATTGCATTAAAACTACTTTTTGAAAGCATATGTACTTCATCAATCAAGTAAACTTTGAACCTGCCAGAGACTGGCATATACTGAACGTTCTCAAGTAATTCACGCATGTCATCAACGCCAGTCCTCGAAGCTGCATCCACCTCGATCAAGTCAACGCTTCTGCCCTCACTAATTTCCCTGCAACTGTTACAGTCACCGCAAGGTTCGGGTCTTATCCCAGCCTCACAGTTCATGCACCGAGCAAGAATACGGGCGATGGTCGTCTTACCAACGCCTCGGGTGCCGGAAAACAGATAAGCATGATGAAGTTTCTTGTTGCTTAAAGAGTTTAGAAGAGCTCGCGATATGTGATCTTGACCTTTTAAAGCGGCAAAGCTCGTCGGCCTATATTTTCTAGCTAAAACTTGATAACTCATGCGATTATTGTACATGGAAAGAAATCTAAGTTAAGCAGAAGCTCTCCTATGTCGAAACAAATCATGACTATTGGCCACCGAGGGGCAAAAGGACACGAACCCGAAAACACGATCGCCTCCTTTGAGAAAGCGATTAAACTGGGTTGTGACTACGTAGAATTGGATGTCCATCTTGCGGATGAAGAGCTTTTCGTAATCCATGACTCTAGCGTTGATCGCACGACAAATGGCTCGGGAAAAATCGCTGAACTCACTCGTAAACAGATAGAATCGTTGGACGCAGGAAATGGCCAGAAAATTCCTACGCTAAGTGAAGTATTGGCATTCATCAATGGTCGATGCGGAGTCAACATAGAGCTTAAAGGCGCCGGAACAGCTGGGCCAGTATGTGATCTTTTAAATACTTTACTCAATCAGTCGCACCTATCGTCTCCTATATTAATTTCATCTTTCGACTACAGAGAACTGGACGAGGTAGACAAAAAATTCCGCCGCGGATTATTATTCGATAAAATCCGTGACGATTGGATAGAACTTGCAAGAGACTATTCTAGCTGGTCCGTAAATCTACCATATAAAACGGTATCTCTTGATAACATTCAAAAAGCACACCTCGAGGGGTTTCGAGTACTCGTATATACCGTTAATGACCCTAATGATATGAAGAAACTTTTATCACTAGGAGTCGATGGTATTTTCACCGATTTCCCCGATCGACTACTAGACGCGATAACGTCCGGAGAAAAGAACGATTGAAGAAAGAAAAGAAAAACCCAAAAGCAAAAACTAATTTAAAACCAATCTTAAACATCTTTGTGAAAGGAATTGTTTTTTTACTTCTGAGTTCGCAAACGTACGCAAACGGAAATTTATACGAGGTCATCGGCGAGCGGCTAAGCCAGATGAAAGAAGTAGCCGCTTACAAGTTTAGGAAGGGTATTCCGATTCAATCAATAGAGAGAGAGGAGAGAGTTATCAGTCTGGCAATCCAAGCAGGTCTAAGCCAAAGAATCACCAAGGAGAGCCTTCGTAAAATATTTCAAACCCAGATCGAGGCGGCAAGAGAAATCCAGTTTTGTTGGATTGAAAAATTCGCGAAGATGACAAGTCCCCCTGAGTCTCCGGACCTAACGCAAGTTATCAGACCAAAACTCGAAGCCCTCGGCAAGAATATTGTGAAACAGATACCGTACCACGTCACGAATAATGAGTCTTTTTTTAGCCATCTAGACATCGAGTGTCTTTCAGATAAGTCAAAATATAGGATTTTGGCAGCGCTCCAGGAAGTGGAATTTTATAATAATTCTCTGGAACAGATCAGCGAAAGTGGAATACTCAGAGTTGGCACCACAGGGGATTATGCGCCTTTCTCGTTTGAAAGCTTGTCTAGCGGAAAACTAGGGGGAATTGACATTGATTTAGCTAAGTCGCTTGCCGAAAAGCTTAAGGTTAATATTGTGTTTGTTAAGACATCCTGGCCTGATCTGATGGATGATTTGGCTAGACTGAAGTACGACATTGCCATGAGTGGCGTGTCGATAACCAAGGCCAGATCAAAAAAAGCATACTTTTCTAACCCCTATCATGTTGGGGGCAAAGTGCCCATTTCACTTTGCTCGAAAGCTGACCGCTTCTCCAGCCTAGAGCAAATTGATCGAGAAGGTATCACTCTGATTGTCAATCCAGGTGGAACTAACGAGAAATATCTGGACGAGAACATTAAGTATGCAACCAAAATGCTTCACGATGACAACAAAACGATTTTTTCTCGGATCATAGATGG
>CAJWLI010000009.1 GCA_913043075.1 uncultured Gammaproteobacteria bacterium | reverse complement strand
TCACAGAATGTTGTTGGGATCGAGCATGGTTTGGCTTATCGAGCAATCAAAAATGGGAGCATAAAAATAACTGATGCCTACTCTACTGATGGCGATTTAAAAAAATTTGAACTCATAATCCTAGATGATGATAAGAAATTCTTTCCCGATTATCTGGCAGTTCCAATCATTAGGAATGATATTTCAGCGGAAGCTATCGAAATTCTTTCCCAGCTAAGAGGTAAAATCGATGATGAGACCATGCGGTCTATGAATGCCAAAGCGGTAATTGAAAGACTCTCTTTCGATATGATCGCTAGAGATTTTCTCTCGATTGATGGTGAAATCAAGAAGACATATAAAGACGAAAGCTTTTGGCAAAATCTTATTAAAAACACGATTACACACATAAAACTGACGTCCATCGCTTTGACGGCAGGGATATTTTTTGGGCTTATTTGTGGTTTTTTTGCATATAATCGTCAGCGAATCTCAAGCATCGTTCTTTATCTGTCCAGTTTAATGCAGACGGTTCCTTCAATCGCTCTTCTTGCTTTGATGATTCCCATCTTCGGTATTGGTGAGATTCCAGCTATCGTTGCGCTATTTCTTTATTCCGTTTTACCAATATTAAGGAACACTATAACTGGTTTACGAAGTATTGATCCTGTTTTGAAAAAAGTCGTTGTTGCAATCGGCTTAACCGAGCGTCAGCAGCTTAGTCAGGTTTTGATTCCTTTAGCGATGCCTACCATCATTGCGGGAATCAAGACGGCTGCGGTGATCAGCATTGGAACTGCAACGCTCGCAGCTTTCATTGGTGCTGGCGGTTTGGGCGAACCAATAGTAACTGGACTGGCCCTCAATGACGTGAATTTAATTTTGCAGGGCGCCGTTCCCGCGGCAATTCTTGCTATTTTAGTTGAATTTTTGTTCAGTTTATTAGAACGATTGATTTTGAAACCACATATGCGTCAAGGTCTCAATCCAAAATAAAGCTCGCTAGCGCTTCGTTGAAATCCTCGTCCGGTCTGCAAATATCATATCAAGAGGACTCACCACCGAAACTCGTATCATTGAAAAACTCTTTAAGGCCTCGGCTCAAGTTGAAGATGTCGTGTATTCCGGCTAATTCTCTGATTGAGTGCATTCCGAAAGTCGGCACACCTAAATCTAATGTTCGGACCCCTATTTTGCTGGCCGTGATCGGACCGATGGTGCTGCCGCAAGCCATATCACCTCGATTGACAAACTCTTGCAACGGAATCTCATTGTTCATGCAAAGTCTTTTGAAATATCCCGCTGTTTCACTGTTCGTTGCATATCTTTGATTAGCATTATGTTTTATCGCTATTCCTTTGTTTATGATTGGCCCGTGATTTTTTTCATGTTTTTCGGGATAGTTGGGATGAACCGCGTGAGCATTATCGGTCGACACTAAGAGTGAGTGAGCGATGGCCCTAAGACGTCGTTCTGGTTCTTCAGTTATTCGATTGAAAAAGTCCAAAAGAAAGCTCCCGTCGGCCCCAACGTGGGACGCGCTTCCAACTTCCTCATGATCATTCAAAACGACGAGGCAAGAGTTGGAAGGTTCAGCTTCCAATAAAGCGGATATTGCACAAAAGCAACTCAATTGATTATCTAGTCGAGCGGCCGCTAAAAACTCGTTTTTCGCTCCCACTAGTCTCGCTTGGTTTGTGTCGTAAAAGAAAAGATCGGTATTTAAAAGAGTTTCTCCTTTTTTTAGATTTGCTGAAAAAAAATCATCTAATTCACGGAAGTGATGATCAGCAGAAATAATTGGGACAATATCCGTTTCAGCATTTACGGATCTGTTTTTGTTTGCTTCTCTGTCGAGGTGAATAGCAAGGCTCGGAATGAATGCCAACGGTTCTTTCGCGTCTATTATTATGCTTTCGATCTTGCCATTTTTTGTCGTCTTAGTTATCCGTCCAGCGATACTGAGGTCTCTGTCAAACCAGGGGTTTAGTAAAGCCCCACCGTAGACTTCTACGCCTAACTGAAACAAACCTTTTCTTCGTATTATAGGTAAAGGTTTTAGTTTAAGTCCCGGACTGTCTGTATGAGCTCCAACCATGCGAAGGCCGGTCTCTTCGATAGGACGTTGACCTAATTGGAAGGCGATTATGGAAGAATCGTTTCTCCTAACAAAATATTTACCGGGTTCGATGTCCCATTTTTCTACTTCTTTTAACTCAGCAAAATCTTGTTGCTGAAGAGTTTCTGCTATGTCGCTTACTACATGGAAAGGAGTTGGCGATTTGTGCAAAAAGCCTAATAGCTTTTTTCTGAAATCTGATTCGTTCATACCGAGTTTCACATTATTTTTCTTCAATTCTATCAGGCTTCTGGCTATCTGGATTAATAATTGATTAGTAAATCCGCCTTGGTATACTAATGGTGAAGCGCTGATTTGGATTTTGCTTGCGAGCGCGTTATAAATTCAGCTAAAACTATATAAGCCTGCTGAGTTAAAAACTCAGCGGGTTTTTTTTTGGGAAATAATTGATATGGGTTTTACTTCTGATATTTTGCATTCAAATCGTAAAGGAAAGGTGAGGCACGGTTCGGTTCACAAACCCGTCCATCATTCAGTCTCTTTTTCGTTCGACGATGCGAGAGAATTGGCTTATGTTTTTCAAGGGAAAAAAAGTGGTTATTCCTACGGAAGGCAGGTCAATCCAACTGTCACTGCTTTACAAGAGAAGATAGATTTGATGGAAAAAAGTTACGAAACGATCGCTTTTGGCACCGGAATGGCCGCCATCGGATCTACCATCTTTTCTCTTCTCAGACCTGGAGATCATTTCATATCTTCTTCATTTCTTTTTGGAAACACTAACAGTCTTTTTCAGTCGTTCATGTCTCATGGAATCGAAACTTCTTTTGTGGACGCTACATGCGCAGAGAATGTTCGAGCGGCAATCAAAGAAAACACCAAACTTGTGTTTGTTGAGACTATTGCTAACCCTAGAACTCAAATCTCAGATTTAGAAGGAATAGGTCAACTTTGCAAGTCAAAGGCGTTGATTTATTTTGTTGACAACACCCTAACGACTCCTTATCTCTATTCGCCCATCACATCTGGAGCTAACCTTGTTATAAATTCGCTTACTAAATATATTGGCGGACATGCTAATGCCCTCGGGGGGGCTGTTTCCGTTTTCGATAATTTCGAATGGCGCAACCTGTCGTGCATAGATGATCGTTACAAACAGGGGGCTCCGGTTAATTGGGTCGTTAAGCAAATCAAGAAAAAGGGATTAAGAGATTTCGGTGCTTCTTTGGGCCCTGAAGCAGCTCATCTAATTTCCGTTGGGTCGGACACCTTAGCTCTGAGAATGGACCGTATAAGCAGCAACGCTATGGCCTTAGCGCATTATCTTGATGGTCACTCGCTAGTAGAAAAAGTCCATTATCCGGGATTAGTTTCACATCCCCAGCACAACAGAGCAAAGAAACTTTTTTCAGCCTTTGGAGGAATATTAAGCATAGAAATTAAAGATGAAATAGATTGTTTTGATTTTATTAATAGACTCGACTTGATTGCATGCGCAAGCAACCTTGGAGACACAAGAACTTTGTGTATACCAGTTGCACACTCCATTTATCATGAAATGGGTCCTGTTCGCAGGAAAGAAATGGGAATAGCTGATTCTCTTATTAGGTTCTCTGTTGGGATAGAGGAATTTGATGATTTAAGATTGGATCTCGAGAGGAACTTAATTTGAGGTTGATAGACCAAAGTCTTTTAAAGACGGCACTTCCTCTAGAAAATCGTCGAGAAGGAAAGGTGCGAGATATATATGATCTTGTCCTTCCCGATAACAGTCCAGGGGTGCTTATTGTTGCTACGGATCGGGTCAGTGTTTTTGATGTCGTTCTCGGTAATGGTATTCCCGAAAAGGGCATTATGCTCACCCAGATAAGTAAGTTTTGGTTTGAGCTTTTAGCAGATGTTGTCGAGAATCATCTTTATTCAACTGACGTCGATAATCTTACACATCTTTCGGTTGACGAAAAGAGTCTGCTTGAGAGGAGGGTAATGATTTGTCAGAAAGCGAAAGTGATTCCGATTGAATGTATTGTCCGGGGATATTTAACAGGAGGGGGTTATAAAGAATATCTTAGCACCGGTGGAATCTCTGGGATTCCTTTGCCCAAAAATTTGGTTGACGGTCACAGGTTTATAAATCCGATC
This sequence comes from uncultured Gammaproteobacteria bacterium, assembly GCA_913043075.1. Classification (GTDB taxonomy): domain Bacteria; phylum Pseudomonadota; class Gammaproteobacteria; order Pseudomonadales; family Azotimanducaceae; genus UBA9659. The sequence goes on along the minus strand of CAJWLI010000009.1, from coordinate 11,824 downwards.
TTTACTCCAACTACAAAAGCTGAAAAGGGTCATGATGAATCGATAACCCTTGACGAAGCCGGCGAAATAGTCGGCAAAGCTTTGATTGAGAAACTGAGTAGCGTCTCGCTGGAGTTGTACGATAGAGCGAATGCCTACGCGAGAGGAAAAGGATTAATCATAGCTGACACGAAATTTGAGTTCGGTCTAGATCAACAAGGTAATCTCATGTTGATCGATGAAGTTTTAACTCCAGATAGCAGCAGATATTGGTCTTTGCAATCTTGGGTTGCCGATAAAAAACAAGACAATTTTGACAAGCAGCTTTTGAGAAATTTTGCGGAGAAGCTTCATGAGTCAGGTTTGTGGGACAAAACGCCCCCTGGACCAAAGATTCCTGAGGAGCTGGTGCAAACCACTAGGCTCCGTTATCAGGATTTACACAATAAGGTTCTAGGTCATTCCGACTAAAATTCGACACCTGTTCCTCCAAGCCCACAGTATCCGTTAGGAACCTTCGCAAGATATTGCTGGTGGTAGTCTTCTGCAAAATAAAAGGCTGGTGCGTCTAAGATTTCTGTTGTGATTCGAGAAAATCCGTTGGCGGAAAGTTTTTCTTCAAAACTCAGTAAAGACCTTTCTGCGATTTCTCTCTGAGTCCTTGAAAAAACGTATATTCCTGAACGATACTGTGTTCCTACATCGTTGCCTTGACGCATTCCTTGGGTTGGATTGTGCCCTTCCCAAAATTTTTTCAAAAGTTTTTCGAAGCTTACTTCTGCTGGGTCAAAAAAAACTCTCACTACTTCGTTGTGACCAGTTAAACCTGAGCAGACCTCCTCATATGTTGGATTGGGCGTTAATCCTCCAGCATATCCGACGGCTGTTACGAATACGCCCGGTGTTTCCCAAAATATTCGCTCCGCACCCCAAAAACAGCCTAGGCCAAACATTGCCTTTTCGTAATTTTCGATGGTAACTGCCTGCATCGGATTACCATTTACGAAATGATATTCAGGAACTGATATTTCTTCTTCTCTTCCAGGAAGAGCCTCGTTCGGTGCCGGCATAACTGATTTTTTTTCAAACATCTTAATTTGGTTTCCACATCGCTTTACTAATGACCCAAATAACTTAAGCTTAACCTCAACAAATATCAATGATACGAAACACAATTGCACGAAATTTTTGATAAGGTAAATAACCGAGTTGTCTCCAACAGTTCTAGGTGGACAAAGAAGAAAAATACCATTGCTCTTACTATTGGGGATTCCGATTTTCCTCTTCCATCTCCTATCCGCGACTCCTTGATAGAAAAGGCGGATCAGGTTCTTGGTTACGAAAATATATCAGACTCCCTGAATGATATTGTTATTGAGCGTGCCGATTCCTTATATGACTGGAAAATTGAGAAACATTGGATTGTTTATCTGCCTAGCATCGTTCTCGGATTGAATCTTTGCTGTCGTATATTCTTAGATAAAAACGAAAAGGCCATTTCGGAGTTGCCTGTATATCCACCAATTTTTAACGCCGTTGCTAACGCGAATCGCTCTTTAATGACTTTAGACTCGCATATCTCTCAAGATCGTTGGGGTTTTGATTTTGATAAGTTCTCTGATCTCGCCCGAGAGAAGAACCTCAAATTATTTCTAATCTGTAACCCTCAAAACCCTTTAGGCAGATCAATGAATAGAGAAGAAATAGAGCGTTTGGCTGAAATGTGTGTAGAAAATGATTTGTTAGTTTGCTCAGATGAAATGCATGCGGATATTGTTTTTGACAAAAGAAAGCATTTTCCACTGGCTACAGTAGGCGATTCTATTAGCCAGAGGACAATCACTTTTATGTCCCCTTCAAAAAGCCACGCGATGAGTGGATTAGGAGGTGCTTTTGCGGTTATTCCAAACGATGATCTGCGTAAAAGGTTTTTGTCGAAGTCGAAAGGGCTGATCCCTGATCTTAATATCCTAACTCTGACTGCCATGGAAGTTGCCTACGCAAAATGCGACCCTTGGTTTCGACAAATGCTTCGTTACCTTGAGGAAAATCGGAATTTTTTGATGAAAGATCTTGGAAGGCTTAAAGGTATTGAGATAATCGAGCCTGAGGGGACGTACTTTCTCTGGATTGATTTTCGAAAGACAGGTCGGGAGCATCCCGTTGAAGACCTTTTGTCTCGAGGTTTAGAGTTGTCTGATGGAGCCGATTTTGGAAAAAAAGGATTTTTGAGGATGAATTTTGCGGGCCCTCGTTCGGTACTTCGAGAGGCCTGTAAAATAATCCAAGCTTTGTTGGATTGATAGAATTAAAAATTCGTTTATCAAAAAACGGAGGGTTTGAGTATGAGAAAATACAGTGAGGTGACCAAAGAGGGAAGATTAACAGTCATAACTATAAATCGTCCCGAGGTAATGAATGCTTTGCATCCCCCTGCGAACGTTGAGTTGAGCGAAGCGTTTGACAACTTTGTTTCAGATCCAGACCAATGGGTTGCGATAATAACCGGAGCTGGTGATAAAGCTTTCTGCGCTGGAAATGATCTTAAATATCAGGCGTCTGGTGGGGATATGAAGGGGCAACCCTCGTCTGGTTTTGGGGGAATTACTTCTCGATTCGATAATACAAAGCCTATTATCGCAGCTGTAAATGGTGTCGCGATGGGTGGAGGTTTTGAGATTGCTCTCGCTTGCGACTTAATTGTCGCTGCTGAAAATGCAGTCTTTTCTTTGCCTGAGCCGAGAGTTGGTTTGGCGGCTTTAGGAGGTGGCATTCATCGTTTGCCTCGAGAAATCGGAATTAAAAAAGCGATGGGCATGCTTTTAACCGGGCGCAGAGTCTCAGCGCAAGAGGGAAAGGATCTCGGATTCGTGAACGAAGTATCAAGAAAAAATTCGGTTCTTGACACAGCGAAAGATTGGGCTGGTTTAATTCTCGAATGCGCACCTCTTTCGGTTAGAGCAAGCAAAGAAGCTGCTATGTTGGGAATGAATGCATCAGGGATTGAAGACGCCATAAAAAGTAGATATAAACAAGTCCAGTTAATGCAAAAAAGTTCAGATTTTGTTGAAGGCCCTAGGGCTTTCTCAGAGAAGCGCCCCCCGAATTGGAAGGGTCTTTAAAACATGATTTTTAATCGGTTTAAGTGATGACTAAAAACGGTAATCTTGGATGCTTGAGCATAGGAGTGCTAACGGTATCTGATACTCGAAACGAGAAAAATGACTCTTCTGGTAGATTCTTGATGGACGCCGCTAGGTCAGGAGGACACTCAATCTCCCAATACGCTATCTCAAAAGATAATCTTTATGATCTCAGAGCTATTCTGTCTAGCTGGATAGCGGATCCAGGCGTCGAGGTCGTTTTGGTCACTGGTGGAACTGGTTTTACGTCAAGGGATTCAACGCCAGAAGCTGTTCAACCTCTTTTTGATTCGGATGTTCCCGGATTTGGGGAGCTTTTTCGAAGGTTGTCTTTCGATGAAATAGGCACTTCGACTGTTCAGTCTAGAGCGCTTGCTGGTATTGCAAACGACACCATAATTTTCTGTATACCAGGGTCTACGGGAGCCTGTAAGACAGCGTGGGATAAGATTCTTAAAGATCAATTAGATATCAATCATAAGCCCTGTAATTTTGCGGAACTTATTCGAACTGGGAGCCATTGAGTTTTGGATCTCTTGCCGGTAGATGATGCGGTCAAACAGCTCTTAGAAACAGCGAGACCGGCAACCGGAGACGAAAGGACATTGTTAGACCAATCCTATGGCCGCGCTAGCGCAGAGGATGTGTTCGCGCAAATTGATGTCCCTTTCTTTGACAACAGCGCTATGGATGGATTTGCGGGTTGTCACGGAGACCTTTTAGAGGGAATGTCTTACAGTGTTTGCGATAGGATACCAGCTGGGCGGCTTGGCCAGACTTTAACGAAGAATTCTCTTGCCAGAATTTTCACTGGGGCCCCCATTCCAGAAGGCGCAGATACCGTAATAGTTCAAGAGGATGTTGAGTTTTCTTTAGACACCGCGACAATCAAAAAGTTGCCAAAGAAGTACTCTAATGTTCGAAGACGAGGCCACGATATTAGCTCGGGCTCTAAAGTGGTTTCAAAAGGGGAGTTTCTCTCTAGCGCTGCGGTCGCTCTTTTGGCATCGGTTGGAGAAACTAGCGTGAAAGTAAAAATCCCTCTGACCGTTGCGATTTTCTCTACAGGTGATGAATTGGTATTACCTGGAAAGGCCTTGAAGTCTGCTCAGTCTTACAACTCCAATCGATTCCTTATTTATGGTTTGCTTAGAGATATGGGGCTTAACGTTATTGACTTGGGAATCGTGCCCGATGACTACTCGAAAACACTGGCTATGCTATCGAAAGCTGGGGAAGTAGCCGATGTAATAATTTCCTCGGGCGGGGTTTCGGTTGGTGAAGAGGATCATGTTAAAGCCGCCGTAAGAGCGTTAGGATCGGTTAATATATGGAAGGTTGCGATGAAACCTGGAAAACCGTTCTTGCTTGGAGAAATTAACGGAAAACCTCTCTTAGGTTTGCCCGGCAATCCAGTGTCTACCTTTGTAAGCTTCTTTGTCTTTGCGAAACCTTTCCTTAAGGCGACGCAGGGCTTGAGGGAGGTTGCTCCTAATGAACTCTATGGGCTGTCTTCTTTTGATTTCCAAGCAGGATCACGCCGAGAGTATCTTCGCGCGAGGCTAAGATCTAAACAGGGAGAGACCTGGCTAGAAAAGTACGCTCACCAGGGTTCTAGTGTTCTTAGTTCTTTGAGATGGGCAAATTGTTTAGCAATTGTAGATGGTGCTCAGCAGATCAAAATCGGTGACCCAATAAAGTTTATACAGCTGGACTAACTGAAGTAGAGATAATTAGGAGAAATATACTAATGGGTTTAATAATACTGAGCGTCCTTCTTTCTCTGATATTTTCGACAATTCTTTGGATGACAACTGGGAATTTATTGCCTGTTGGTCAAAAGAATAAATGGCCGGGAATATTTAATCTTGGTGCGTACGCGTTGATTCTTTTGGTTCCAATTTACTCAACGATTTTTTTTCTATCCTGAAAATGATCAAACTTCCTATCGAAATAAATGCTGTTAAAGGTTTTTTACATCCGGAGGAAGGCGAGATTCTTTATAGGAGTTGCCTGGAGATAGCCTCTTTAGGTCCAGCTCTTGAAGTAGGTAGTTATTGTGGGAAAAGCACAATTTACCTAGGGCTTGCATGCCTTGAGAATAATAATACTCTTTACGCAATTGATCATCATAGGGGCTCTGAAGAACATCAGCCAGGAGAGGGTTATCACGACAAGGAGCTTTTTGATGTAAAGCGTAATCAAATGGATTCTTTTTCCGAGTTTCGAAAAAATATTGAGATGGCCGGACTCTCAGAGACTGTAATACCAATCGTTTCGAGCTCTGGAGCGGTAGCTAGAAACTGGGTCGGCCCACTTGGAATGGTGTTTATCGATGGGGGCCATTCAATGGAAGCAGCTCTTAACGATTACAGATCTTGGAGTTGCCATCTCAGAAAAGGAGGCTTTCTTGCGATCCACGATATATTTCTTGATCCGTCAGAGGGCGGTCAAGCTCCTCACGAGATCATGAAGCTAGCCTTATGCTCAGGCTTATTTGTTGAGATTCGCAGAGTTAGGACCCTTGTGGTCCTAGAGCGAATTTAGCGCATGGTGGCAAACTACGAAAACAAATTTGATCCCTTTGTCTTCATTGTGAGGGCATCCGCTGCTAACAAAATTGCTCCCGCTGTCCACGTAGGTCGTTCCTCGGGCCAAAGCACTTTTTCAGGGAAAACATAGCCTGTCCAATATGAGCCGTCTTTCTCCCGAAATCGGTTCAGCCAGTTAAACAACCTCGTAGCTCTTTTTCGGTCTCCAATGCAATTTAGAGCTAATACTAGCTCACAGGTTTCAGCTACGGTGATCCAGGGTTGATCGCTGACGCAGCGACAACCCAAGCCAGTTTCGACAAACTCGTCCCATCGTTTATTTATGCGTTTTAAAGCCTCTTTATCTCTAATAACGCCGGTGAGAACTGGGTAAAACCAATCCATCGCATACCTATCTTTCGAGGTCCAGGTTTGATCGAAGCATTCGGGGTGGGCTGAAATAGCAATTCCAAGGCGATTCCGTGCCATTGACCATGTTTCGGTATTTTTCTTTAAAGCTGATCCAATCGCTATCGCACACTCTAGTGATTTATAAATGCTAGAACATCCTGTAAGCAGGCAATCATGTTGAACACCTTTTTTTGTATCAAGGCACCAGAAAATTTCTCCATTTGATCCTTGAAGCTCTAGGACAAAGTCTATGGCTCGAGCGACGCTCTCCCACATTTCAGTTAAAAATTTTTTATCGCCCGTTACTAGGTGGAAATGCCATACTCCGGTCGCAATATATGCGACGTAATTTGTTTCTGCTCTTGTTCCGTCCTCAATTCTTCCGTCTCGATATGCCGCTAACCAACTACCATTTTTTTGTTGGTTTTCTTTTAACCAATCAAAACCTTTTTTAGCTTGCTCATGCTTTCCTCCAATCGCTAAGCCCATAAGCGCCTCTATATGATCCCAGGGGTCCATCGGTCCATCTCTAAACCAAGGAATGCTCCCATCAGCACATTGAACATTAGCTATATAGTTTGCGGTTTCCGCGAAAAAGTTCTCTGGAAAAGCTTTTAAAGAAATCGGAGGTTTCATGAGGAGTACTCTATTTTTTTTGAAAATACATAACTACACTTTTTCCCATTATTGGATTAAGCAATTTTTCCGCAAAAAAACAGATAAGGGGTTTCTTCATGAGATCCCACACTAAAAATCGATGATAGAGTGTCACCAACATGGCCTCTTTTTCTTTAGGTTCTCGCCAAAATAAGCACTTGAGCCACCAATAAGGAACATGGAGGGCATGAGCATAGTGAAGCTTCTTGAAGTTGAGACCTGTTTTTTCAATATCTGCAAGAAGATTGGACTTTCTAAAAATCCTTATATGTCCCCCTTTAACTTCGTGATAGGCGTCGCTTAATTTCCAACAAATCCACTCTGGGAAGAACCTCGGGACGCTGATACCTGCTGTGCCGCCATCTTTTAGAACACGGGAGATCTCCAAGAGAACAGATTTGTAGTCGTGAATATGTTCTAGCACTTCAGAGCAGATCACTGAGTCAAACGTGTTATCTTGAAAGGGAAGATGTTTTGCGTCCGCAGCCGCTAGAGATAAGGTTTTTTTCTCGTTGTCAGTTTCAAAAAATTCATTGAATCTATTTTTTGTAGTCCCCAGATCATTGATAGATAAGTCTACCGCGTATACTTTTAATTCCTTAGAAATGTACGCCGATAGGGCATGTCTGCCTTCTCCACAACCCAAATCCAGAAGTTTATCATTGTCGTTCAGCTTCAAGTGTTCTAATTTTATCGTCTCAAGAGACATAGTCTATTCCTGAAGTTTCTAATGATTTAAGGTAGATAGATTCCATCTGTTTCGCGCAGCGATACCAACTAAACTTTTTTACTATCCGTTCTCGGCCTTTTTTTCCATACTCTTTTCTCAGATCAGCGCTTCTTAGGAAATAGGCAATTGATTCTCCGAGAGCCTCGTGATCTCCAGTGCTAACAATTAACCCGGCTTCTCCTACGACCTCCGGTAATGCACCGCCGTCAGTTGAAACGATAGGCACCTCGCAAGCCATCGCTTCACCTGCAGGTAGTCCAAATCCTTCATATAACGAAGGAACCACCGCGCAAGAAGCTTTAGCGTAGAGCATGACTATTTCGCTCGTTGAGATATCTGAGAAAAAAGATACTTTACTGCCTAACTCGAGTTCTTCGATCAACTTTGATGCGGCCCCACCCTGATTTAATTTACCCAGAATATTTAAGTGCAAATTTGGAAATTCTTCGGTAAGCCCTGCGACCGCTTTTAGAAGGTAAGGCAGCCCTTTCAAAGGGGAGTCTGCAGAAGACGTTGTCATGATCGTTTCAGCAACCCTTTCTATTTGAGGCAATGGTTTGAAAATTTCGGTATCGATTCCATTGTTAACCACGGTTATATTTTCTTTGGCAACGTTGAAGTCCCTCGTTATATCTTTTTTTGATGATTCGGAGACTGTAACTATGTGATCAATCTGTCGGGCAACGCGTTTCTGCATTCTCAGGAAATAATGCCAACGATTGATCAGGAATTTATATTGCCATCTTTTTTCATGGTCTAAGGCTATCTTGAGGTCCAACGAGATAGGATGGTGTATCGTGGCAAATACAGGCCAACCCTTTTTTTTTAGGCTTATCAAAGCATAACTAAGGCTCTGATTGTCATGAATTATATCGTAATCGGCGTGATTATTTTTTAGATACTTCAGAACCCTTCGGCCAAACGTGTAGGGCTCAGCGAAACCACCCGTTAACATGCTCAGCCACTCAAAGAAGTCAGTGAAAGAAAACAAATGCTTAAATCTCAATGCGGTGACGTGGTTTCCTTTTTCAAACAAATTCAAACCAAAAATTTTGATCAGCTTTACACTGCTATCTAACTCAGGGAAAGGCTCTGAAGATATCACATCTACTTGATGTCCCAAATCTACAAGGGCTTTACTTAAAAACTTTATGTAAACGCCCTGACCACCGCTTCGAGGGTTGCTTCTATAACTGAGCAAACATATTTTGAGTCTTTTATTTTCCACGTTTAGACTTTTTGCTTGGGAGGGCGACGTTGGATTTTAGGGGCTTTGACGAGTGAATGCCACGATAATCGGTGACCTAAAGAAGAATCTGACACAAAGACATTGAAAGATCGCCTCAGTTTCTATTGCCGGCTCTCTCAGGGCCGTAAACTTCGGTATCGTGCTCTTCTTTAAATACATTTGCATAAAGATTTTGAACCCAAGCCTGTCCGGTTTGTGTCCTTCTTAAAAACTTAATTCCTTCAGATATGTACGGAGAGACCAGTTCCCAAAAAAATTTAGGGTAACCGGCTCTTAGATCCGCAGCAGATTGGTAACCCATTTTTGCCGCTTGTCCCGTTTCCTTAAATTCTGCATACAAAGCGGAAATTTTTCTGTGGTACTGAGGATCTCCCAGTTGCCCGATTAGATCAGCCGCCCGTATGAGCCCAGCAAAATCACCGGAATCGGTTGTGTCATCTTCTGCAGGCACCGGGAAGCGGGTCCTTTCTATGTTGTCACAAATTTTTTTAACGTTAAGTCGTTTATTCGCTCCATAGCGTTTTTGAATAAAAAGCTTAGCTCGATCTATATGATAGGGAGTAAGAGAAGCATCGGTCGAGCCGGGAGGCGGAGATATTGTGCCTTTATTCAAATCGGCAACATATTTTCCATCACCGTCACCCTCACATATTCCCCTTACGTAACCGATGTCATGATTGAGCAGTGAAATCACAAAGTGCAGCCAATCTTCTGGAGTCACGTATCCATCCAAAAGAGATTTTCCACGAATAATTTCTGTCCCTACCAGAGTCACCATCACGGTATGATTTAGATCGTGGTAAGGGGCATCGCTGTTTGCAATGATTTCTAATGAAGTTCGCGCTGAAGAACGGATCAGATGAATGTCCTCTGTGTTTTCCCCATGCATTTTCTCGTAGAGAGAACAAAGCTCTTTTATAAATGCTTCGATTAATATGAGAGAAGGGTTGAACATAATATTTTCCGCCTCTTTCTATTGTGAACCGTGGTCTAGCAGAGTCAAGTGATATTATTAGCTGCCACGTTTCTCTAATGCATCTTGAAAAAGCTGCTTAATAATTTATCCTGATACTCTAACGCCCTTTAAACCTTATTGCTTAGGTTTTGGCGAAATTCAACAGTTAAATCCGCAGGTAAACTAATGCCGTTTTTAAAAAATATTTATAGTTCTTTCTTAGGACACTCTCCAAACTGGTACAAAAAAACTATAATTGCCTTCCTAATATTAAATCCTTTTCTTCTTTGGTTTTTGAATCAGCTGAATTTTGAAGGTGGATTTATTATGGGTTGGGTTTTGCTTATCCAGTTTATTTTCACACTTGCTTTAGCATTAAAATGTTATCCCCTACAGCCAGGAGGATTGCTTGCGATTCAGTCATTGTTTTTGGGATTGACTAATCCTTATACCCTGATGCATGAAGTCGAAAATAATCTTGAGGTAATTCTCCTGCTCGTATTTATGGTGGCAGGCATCTACTTTATGAAGAATTTAATGCTAGCTATCTTCACCAGATTGTTTCTTCAGATAGAGTCTAAAGTTTTACTTTCGTTGTTATTTTGTTTTGTTGCTGCGTTTCTTTCCGCATTTTTAGATGCGTTAACTGTCACAGCAGTGCTAATCGGTGTTGGTATTGGGTTCTATCGAATATTCCACCTAGCCACATCGGGCAAGGGTTTTGACGATGACCATAACTATCTTGATGACTCGTCTTTAAATAGCCTAGGTCGGGATCAGCAGGAGAATTTCAAATCCTTTCTCAGAAATCTATTAATGCATGGAGTTGTAGGGACAGCTCTTGGGGGAGTTTGCACAATAGTTGGAGAACCACAGAATTTGCTGATTGCGAACGTAGCTGACTGGACATTTATAGAATTTCTAGTGGTAATGTCACCAATCACTGTGCCTGTTTTCTTTGCCGGAATGATTACATGTTTTTCTGTTGAGAAGTTAAAAATTGCGGGTTTTGGTACCCAGTTACCATCTGAAATCAAAGAGATATTTGAACGCTACAGCGATTTCCGGAAAAGCAACTTAACTGATAAGGACAAAACAGACCTTCTGATTGAATCAATCGTAGGAGTTTTATTAATCATTGCTCTGGCACTTCACGTTGCTGAAGTTGGGATTATTGGTTTGGGGGTTATAGTCTTGCTCACCGCTTTCAAGGGTGTTACCGAAGAGCATGATCTTGGCCCGGCTTTTAATGAAGCTCTTCCGTTTACTGCTTTATTGGTCGTTTTCTTCTGCATCGTTGGAGTCATCCACGATCAAGACTTATTTGATCCAATTATAGTTTATGTGCTCGCGCAAAGTGTTGATCTCCAAGCACCACTTTTCTTTGTTGCCAACGGAGTTCTCTCAATGATAAGCGACAACGTTTTTGTAGCTACCGTGTACATAAATGAAATCAAGGCTGCATTGGATACAGGAATGATATCGCGGGATCAGTTCGACAAACTGGCAGTAGCTGTGAATACAGGCACTAACATCCCGTCCATTGCCACGCCGAACGGCCAAGCGGCGTTTTTGTTTTTGCTTACGTCTTCATTAGCACCGTTGATTAATCTCTCGTATATGAGAATGGTGATTATGGCGTCGCCCTACACAGTGGTTTTAAGCACGGTCGGGTTGCTCTCTGTAATTTACTTCTTGTAACTCGTTCTCGGTGTTGCCGATATATTTTCAATTTTATGCGCGTTTAGATGAGATAAGGGCTTAAATTATACAGATTTAAGCCCTTATGCTCACGCCACATGAGGAACCTTAAAGCCGATTGGGCTCGAAGGCTCCCCTCTTAGACTGATAATTGATGGGATCACCTCCTTTAGCGGCCAGGGTGTTTTTGGAGATGTAAACCGCTCTCCCCTGAAAAGAGTCGGCAACACTTTTTCCGCTATTCGGAAAACGATCAGGCCTTTTTATAGCCTCAAGTCGGCGATCTGTCAAAAATATTCGAGGAATTTATTTAGATAGCTCCTTTGTCTGGCGAACTTCTCTCTCTTTATGCCTCCATGACGGTGCTCCCGTTTAAGTGAGACCTCAAATTAGACTAAGAGAAAAAATCTCGTCTAGAGTTTTATTCACCCTTATAGAGGTGTTCGATATCACAGCAGATACAATCTC